>CAMVNR010000054.1 GCA_947168905.1 uncultured Lachnospiraceae bacterium | reverse complement strand
GGCGCAGGATTTTTCAATGCGTGAAACGCTAGTCGACGGCCATGGAAACTTCGGCTCGATCGAAGGAGACGGCGCCGCGGCGATGCGTTATACCGAAGCGCGCTTAAGAAAGTTTACCCAGGACGTTTACCTGAAGGATCTGGACAAAAATACGGTAGACTTTGTTCCGAACTTCGATGAGACGGAAAAAGAGCCCTCTGTTCTGCCGGTCAGAATACCGAATTTTCTTGTGAACGGCTCCGAGGGCATCGCCGTCGGCATGACGACTTCCACGCCGCCGCACAATCTGGCCGAGGTGATCGACACTATGGAATACTACATGGATCACCCGAAAGCCACAACGGGAGAGCTGTTGGAGATCCTGCACGGGCCGGATTTCCCGACCGGTGGGCTTGTCATCAACAAATCCGAGCTTACCGAGATCTACGAGACCGGGAAAGGGCGGATAAAGCTTCGCGGAAAGGCGGAGATTGTCCCCGCCAAAAAGCGAGGCGAAAAGGACAGGATCGTCATCAGCGAGATTCCCTACACCATGATCGGCGCAGCCATCGGCAAATTCCTGTCGGATGTGGCGGAACTGGTCGAAAAGAAGGTCTTCCCGGATATTACGGACATCTCCAACCAGTCCGGAAAAGACGGCATCCGGATCATCCTGGAGCTGAAAAACGGCGCTGACGCGGAGAAGATTCTGCAGGGACTGTATAAGAAGACGCGGCTGGAGGACACCTTTGGGGTCAATATGCTGTGCATCGTCGACGGAAAACCGGCGGTTCTGGGGCTTTCACGGATCCTGGAGGAGAATTTGAAGTTCCAGAAGGAACTGAACCGCCGGAAATATACAACCCTTCTCGAAAAAGAGCTTGCAAAGAAGGAAATCCAGGAGGGCCTGATCCGGGCAGTCGACGTCATTGACCTGATTATCGAGATTATCCGCGGATCGAAAAAGCTGCAGACCGCGAAGGACTGCCTCGTGAAAGGAATCACGGAGGGGATTGCCTTTAAGTCCAAAGCCTCGGAAAAAGCTGCGAAGGAGCTTCGCTTTACCGAAAACCAGGCGCAGGCGATCCTTGATTTACGGCTGGCAAAGCTGATCGGACTCGAGATTCTCGCGCTTCAGGAGGAACATAAGGAGACGCTCGCGAAAATCAGCCTTTATGAGAAAATCCTGAAGAACGAAAAAGAACTTGCCCGCGCGATCAAAAAAGACCTTGACGAGATACGGAAGAACTACGCTTTGGAAAGACGCACCGAGATTATCGATGCCGAGGAAGCTGTCTATGAGGAAGCGCCGGAAGAGATCCTGCCGGTGGTCTTCACGATGAACCGCTTCGGCTATGTGAAGATGTACGACATGGCCTTCTATGAGAAAAACCGTGAGGCCGTGCAGGAGGATGCGCGGCAGATGGTCTTCTGTATGTCCAACTCCAGGATCTGCCTCTTTACGGATACGGGCAACTGCCATCAGATCCGGATGAAGGATGTTCCTCTCTGCAAACTGAAAGACAAGGGCGTTCCTGCGGACAATATTTCGAATTATGATTCGGCCTCGGAAGAAATTCTGATGATTGATTCATACGAGAATTTGAAAGATAAAATCTTGCTATTTGCGACTTCTCATGCTATGATAAAGCGAGTGGAAGCTTCTGAGTTTGATTCCGTAAAGAAAACGATCGCCGCAACAAAGCTTGCGGATGGTGATAAGCTGCTTTATGTCGGCGAGGTTCACGGTTCCGATACGGTGCTGGTGACAAGCGCTCAGAATATTCTCCGGTTTAAAAGCGAGGAGATTTCACTATACAAAAAATCTTCCGTCGGCGTGCGCGGCATGAGGCTTGCAGACGGAGAAACGATCACGGCGGTCTACGATTTTGATCCGGGTGCGAAATTCCTGGTGAAGATCGGACAAAGACGCGTGAATCTGGCTGAGGTCCGGCTGAAGAAGCGTGACGGCAAACCGGATCATATCAAGTAACAGGAGGGTGAGTTGAAATGGGTGACGACAACAGGAATCTCGAGGATCAGTTAAACATTCTGTTTGACAGCTTTGATGATGACGAAGATGAGATTCAGGAAATAGTCCCGGAAAAAGCAGAAAAAGCGGCGCAGGCCGTACGTGAGGAAGTGAAGGAAAGCGTTCCGAAGCCGGAGTTCAATATCCCGGCCCTGAACCTGGATTCTCTTCACGAAGAACCGAAAGAAGAGGCAGAACCCGTCATCCCCGCTCCGGTTTTTGACGCAGTACCGCCGGTACAGAAGCCGGAACCGGCTCCCGCTCCGGCAAGGAAGGCCGCGAAGCCGGAACTTGACGATTCTATGATCGAGGCAAAGGGAAGACGCCTGGACTTTTCTGATTTCGACTCCCTGATTCCTGAAGATGACGATGATGAGGAAGCGGTTGCCTATGCTCCGAAGAAGGCGGCTGCAAAGGAAGCTCCCGCAAAGGAAGAGCCTGTAAAGGGAGCCCCCATTGAAGAGGCTCCGAAGAGAAAAGACCTGGCGAAGAAAGCGCCTGCCGAGGCGCCGGGCTTTGTCTTTGATCCGATCGAGGATGAGGATGATCTTCCTGCGGAAGATGATTTCAAATTTGACGAGCCGGACGACAGATATGAAGACGACGATCTGGACGCAGAGTATATCGGCGAAACGCCGGCATCTCTTCGGAAGAAGCGCGAGCAGGAAAAGACCGACCGCTCTACATTAAAGTCGGTGAACCAGAATACCCGCAGGGATCCCAAGCAGGTATCCCGCGAGGAAATGAAAAAGGAATCCATCCGCTTCTGGATCTTCACCGCGATTGTTGCGCTGATTGTCGCGGCAGCGGTGCTGTTTATCCTGAATAAGCGCGGAATTATCAACCTTTTCAGCCAGGAGACGACAACGGCTGAAACGACGACCGAAGCGCCCACAACGACCGAGGCCCCGACGACGACCGAAGCGCCTACAACGACCGAAGCGCCGACGGAAACGACCGAAGAAACCACGACGGCAGAGCCTTCAACGGAAAATACCGCCGGCCCGGAGACAGTGCTGAACAACTACGCGAATATGTTTGTAGTTCGCAATGTTGTCGGAGAAAATGAAGTCGATAAGCTGATGCTTCGTTCCGCGCCTTCGACCGACGGTACGATTATGGCGCTCCTTTCACCGTTTGAAGGCGGCGAAATCCGCGAGGATCTCGGAGATTGGCTGCATGTTTACACCTCCGGCATGGACGGCTATGTCAATAAGTCCTATACATGGACAGGAGATGAGGCAAAAGCCGTGGCTCCGGAGCATGCAGTAGAGGGCGTTAAGGTTACGGCAGAAGAGAACCTGAACATCCGCGTATCCGCAAGTGCGGATTCGGAAGCGGTTGATCAGGCGCCCGCAGGTGCGGTTCTTGAACTCCTGGACGAGGACGGGGATTTCTACCGCGTCCGCTATGCCGGCGTTGTAGACGGCTTTGTCAGCAAGGAGTTTGTGACCCGCGGATACTTCCTGAAGGAAGCGACCCGCTATTACGCGGAATAAACGGCTCCTGGCGGAAGCTTTACGAATCTTGTTGAAATTTCTGCTTGACAAGAACCGAAAAAAACATTATACTACACTGGTGCGTCATTTTGGCGCACAGGACAGGATGATTTATGCTGATTGAGCTTACGGAGCTCCTGCCTTTTCAGGAAGGCACGAGAGAATATCCGGTTTCTTATGAGGGAAGGACAGTTCTTAGCTATGCGGTTTCATCCGCGCCTGAGTTCGTTCTTCGGATCGTACACACCCGGGGGAATTCTTTCCAGATCGGCGGAGAAGGAAGCCTCACACTGCGGATTCCCTGCGCCAGATGCCTGGAGCTGACAGAACAGACAATCCTGTTTACTTTAGACCGTTCATTTGACCTTGAGAGCGGACTGGATGCGGACGGGGATGAATGCGGTTTTCTGACGGATAAGCTGCTCGATACCGACAGACTGATTCTGGATGAAGCCGTGATGAACCTTCCGGCGCGCGTTTTGTGCCGCGAAGACTGCAAGGGTCTCTGTGAGAGATGCGGCGCCAATCTGAATGAAGGTCCCTGCTCCTGCGGGGAGAGAGAAACGCCGACCAGAATGGCCGATGCTATCATGGCAGCGATGAACGCTGCGAAAAAGAAAAAGTAGGTTTGGCTGATGCCGCAAAATTACTTTAGAGTAAGGAGGTGTACGATATGTCCATTTGTCCTAAGAATAGAACTTCGCGCGCAAGACGCGACAGCCGCAGAGCGAACTGGAAAATGAGTTCTGTTAATCTGGTTAAGTGCAGCCACTGCGGTGCTCTTATGAAGCCCCATTGTGTATGCAAACAGTGCGGATACTACAACAAAAAAGAAATCATCAAGGCTGAAGATTGATTGATTTTATCCGATAAAGACCCGGGACTTTGAAAGTCGCGGGTCTTTATTCTTTACATCGGAAGCAAAATCGTATATACTGATATGGTATTTTTGTATTATAAGAGGCCGTATCATGAACTGTGAAGAAGTGCACCAGAACTTTGACGCTTTTATAGGCGACCGTCTCTCCGTGAACGATACGGATGAGTTTATTCGTCATGTCAGCAGCTGCAGGGACTGTTATGACGAGCTGGAAGTGTATTATATGATTCAGGCAGTGACGGGAGAACTGAAGGAAGATCTGGAAAGCTACGATCTTGTGCATCTTCTGTCGGATAAGCTTGCGGAGCGCAGGCGCTATGTCCGAAGACGCCAGCGGATGCATTTTGTCTTTGCGCTTCTTGCGGCGCTTCTTTTGATTGCAGCGGTTTATGCGCTGTTGTATTTTTTTAAGTGAGTCTTGTTAGCCATGGATAGAAATGATTTTCTGCTGCTGATCGACGGATCGAGCCTGCTTACCACACAGTTTTTCGGGAATCTCCCGCGGGAGATTCTTTTTGCGAAAACGCCTGAAGAAAAAGAGAAATACTATCACAAGATCATGATGACCACGGGCGGCGTCTATACAAACGCGGTCTTCGGATTCCTGCGCACGCTTTTCGCGATTCTCAAGGACCAGCGCCCGGCCTATATCGCCGTTGCCTGGGATCTGACGCGCGATACCTTCCGGCGGAAACTCTATCCTGATTATAAGGGAAACCGCTCGGAAACCATGGAGCCTTTGTCGCAGCAGTTTGACCTCTGTCAGAAGGTCCTTTCCAGAATGAATATCCGTGAATTCATGTCGGAAGAGTTCGAGGCCGATGACTGGTGCGGTTCTGTAGCCGCGCGCTTCGAGCCGGAAATCCCCGTAAAAATATTTACGAAGGACCACGACTATCTGCAGCTTGTCACCGAAAGGACGCATCTGTGGCTGATGCACACCTCGCAGGAAAAGACCGACGAGATGTATAAAAAATACCGGATCGATCATGCTTCGGTGAATGTGCCCGCGCGTGCCTTCGAGCTCGATCCCGCCCTTGTGGAAGCGGAATTCGGCGTAAAGCCGGAGCACGTGAATTCCCTGAAAGGCCTTCAGGGGGACTCCTCCGACAATATCAAGGGCGTGCCGGGGGTCGGACCGGCGACGGCAGTCCGGCTCATTCAGCGCTACGGGACCATCGATCAGCTCTACCGCGCGATCAAGGGACTCGATAAGGCAGGCCAAGAGGCGCTGAAGAAGGAGTGGAAGGAAGAGCTCGGAATCACGCGTTCCCCCCTGAACTTCCTTCTGAAGGAGTCGGAGACGGAGCTTGTGGGCGAGAAATCCGCACGCCTTTCCGAGCTTCTTGCTTCAATCAGAACCGATATCGATCTTAAAGGACTCACGCTTCAGGACATGTCTTCAGAACGGATCAGCGAAGAAGGCGTGAAGGAAGTCCTGAAGGAACTGGAGTTTTCTTCAATCAGCGCGGACTTTTTCGATGAAAAGCCCGAAAAGAAGGATATTACGGAACAGTTCCGGACTGTTTCCGATTTTGCGGACTTCGTAAATATTTCAGAAACGCTCCTGAAGGAGGAAAAGCTTGGGATCTCCTGTACCCCGGGGAAGGGCCTTTCCGTTGTGACGGAAAGAGGTGACGGATTCACTTTCGAAGAAGCTTCCTTTATCACGAGAGAAGAGCTCGCATCCTTCGTGAGAAGACTGGAGGCAAACGGGACGGTTCTCTATACGGCGGACGGCAAAGGCCTGTTCAAGTACTGCGGATGCACAGCGCATGATACGGTCATAGCGGCCTACCTTCTGAACCCTTTAAAGTCCGATTACAATGAAAAAAGCATTGAATCGGAATATCTTATGTCGCAGTTCATTCCGGGCCGCTTCTGGAGGAAAAGCTTCGTGAAAGCGAGATGCTTTCCCTGTATCTGGACATAGAGCTTCCGCTCCTTGGCGTGCTTGCGTCGATGGAGGAGAGGGGAATCGCGGTGAAGCGGGAAGAGCTTGAACGCTTCAGCCGGGACCTGAAGGAAACGATCCGGAAGCTGGAGCAGGAAATCTACGAGCTCTCGGGAGAGACCTTCAATATCAATTCCCCCAAGCAGCTTGGCGAGGTGCTTTTCGACCATCTGAGGCTGCCGCACGGAAAGAAGACAAAGTCCGGCTATTCGACGGCGGCGGATATTCTTGAGCGCCTCGCGCCGGCTTTCCCGGTGGTCCAGAAAATCCTCGACTACCGGACCTATGCGAAGCTGAATTCCACCTATGCCGAAGGACTGCAGCAGTTTATCCGGGAGGACGGCAGGATTCACGGGGATTTCAACCAGACCGTGACGGCCACGGGACGCTTAAGCTCCGCGAATCCGAATCTCCAGAATATCCCGGTGCGGCTTTCGCTGGGACGGGAAATCCGCAGGGTGTTTGTGCCGGAGGAGGGATCGGTTTTTATCGACGCGGACTATTCGCAGATTGAACTGAGGGTGCTTGCCCATATGTCGGGCGATGAAAACCTGATCATGGCCTACAGGGAAGCGAAGGATATCCACGCGATTACGGCTTCCCAGGTCTTTAATGTGCCGCTTGAAGAGGTGACGCCGCTTCTGAGGCGGAACGCGAAGGCCGTGAATTTCGGAATTGTCTACGGCATCTCTGCCTTCTCGCTCTCGGAGGACCTTTCCATTACGAGAGAAGAAGCGCAGCAGTACATGAACAATTACTTTGCGACGTATCCGAAGATCAAGGCTTTCCTTGACCATGCGGTTGCATCGGCAAAGGAAAAGGGCTACTCCGTGACGATGTACAACCGGCGGAGGCCGATTCCGGAGCTCCTGTCGGTGAATTTCAACCAGCGTTCCTTCGGCGAACGCGTCGCAATGAACGCTCCGATCCAGGGAACGGCCGCGGACATCATGAAAATCGCGATGATCCGCGTCGACCGGAAGCTGAAGGAGACGGGGCTTAAGACCCGGATTGTCCTGCAGATCCACGACGAGCTTCTTCTGGAGGCGCCGGAAGAAGAAGCTGAGCGCGCCGAAGAGATCCTGGTTTCAGAAATGGAAAATGCCGCGCAGCTTAAAGTGAAGCTTGAAGTCGAGGCAAAACAGGGAAAGAGCTGGTATGAGACGAAATAAAGACAGAAGTCCGCTGAGCCAGGACGGATCTGCAGAAAAATGCCGCCGGAATTACGGAAACAGCTGCGTTGTCGGAATCACCGGAGGCGTCGGCGCAGGGAAAAGCACGGTTTTAAGCGATATAAAGGCCCGTTTTCCGGTTTTTCTGATCGAAGCGGATGAAGTAGGCAGGGAACTGATGGAGCCCGGGAAATCCGTGTTTTCGGCGCTTGTCGCGCATTACGGCAAAACCATCCTTTCCGGGGACGGTTCGATTGACCGCGCGAAGCTTGCTGAAATCGGCCTGAAGGATGAAGAAAGCCAGCGAACACTGAACGCCATCGAGCACCCGCTGATCCGGGATGAAATTCTGAAGAGAATCGCGGAGATTGAGGCGCTTTCGAAAAAGGACACAGATCATGTCAGGGTTCCCGTCATCCTTCTGGAGGCCGCGCTTCTGATTGAAGGCGGACTCACAGCAATCTGCGACGAAGTGTGGTTTGTATCCGCGCCGAAAAAAATCCGGATCGAACGGCTGAAGAAAAGCCGCGGATACACAGATCAAAAAGCCGGGCAGATCATTGCGCGGCAGCTTTCCTATCGGGAATTTCTGAAAAACGCCGATCATGTCATTCACAACGGATCGGATTTTTCTAAAACACGGGCGGAAATCGACCGCCGGATGAAGGAGATTTACGCATCCCTATGCGATTCAGAAGTATAGCCTCGGGCAGCAGCGGAAACTGTATTTTTACCGGCACCAAAAGGACGCAGATCCTGATCGATGCCGGCATTTCATGCAAACGGATCGAAGCGGGCTTAAACGCCCTCGGCTTAAAAGGCACAGAGCTTTCGGCAATCCTTGTGACCCATGAACACAGCGACCATATCCAGGGCCTGAAAATCCTGTCAAAACATTGTCAGGTGCCGGTGTACGGAACCGCCGGGACCATTGATGCAATCAGGGCTTCGGACCCGGAGGGCGTTATTGATCCCTCGCTTTTCCATATCATCCGGAAAAATGCGGACTTTCAGATCGGCGATTATCTGGTGCGTGCCGTTCCCACATCCCATGACGCGGCGGACCCCTGCGGCTACCGGCTGGAAGCGGAGGGAAAATCGGTCGCGGTTCTGACGGACCTCGGCACATGGACGGAAGAGCAGGTACAGGCGCTTCAGGGGCTTGCGGGAATCCTTCTTGAATCCAACCATGATATCCGCATGCTGGAAACGGGAAGATATCCCTATGTGCTGAAAAGGCGCATTTTAAGCGACTTCGGGCATCTTTCGAACGAAATGTCGGGGAAACTTCTGGACCGTCTCCTGGGGCCAAAGCTTCAGTTCGCGCTTCTTGGGCATCTCTCCGAGGAGAACAACTATCCCGAGATCGCTCTCATGAGTGTCAGAAACGAAATCAACCTTTCGGATTCACAGTGGAAAGCGGCGGATTTCAGGATCGAAGTCGCGAGCCGTTACGAGTCTTCGGAGCTGTTTGAATTCTGACCTGAAAAAAAACGAAACTTTCTGCAACCATTTCCTGCGGTTCTGCGGCATATATGTCAGAAGGGATTTATGAACCCTGTCCTTTTCGTGACAGCCTGTGATGGCAGAAAGGAGCAGCGGAATTGAAGGTGATGGAAATGATAGGTGTACGTGAAAAGCGGCCGATTTCCCGCGGAATACGGGCAGAGGAAGAACAGACGGTATGCGACGAGGAAATCATCCGGATGTTCAGCCGCCGCGACGAAGATGCGGTCCGGGTCTTAGGGCGGCAGTACGGAAGACTTCTCCGGAAAATCGCTATGAACATTCTTTCGGACCGTCAGGATGCGGAGGAGGTTTTAAACGACAGCCTTCTTCAGGTCTGGAACTCGATTCCTCCTGAGAAGCCGGCAAATCTTCCCGCCTTCCTCATCGCCGTGACACGCGCGAACGCGATCGATCTGTTCAGGAAGAAACATGCCGAAAAACGCAGGTCGCTTTTCGAAGCGCAGCCCATATCGGAGCTTACTGAGATCGCCTCGGACGATTTTACCGATGAAATCGTGGACAGGAAGCTTCTCGCAGAGAGGATCAGCAGATTCTTAAGCAGTGAAAAACGCGACGCGCGCGTATGTTTTGTACTCAGATACTATTACATGGACTCTGTTTCGGACATCAGTAAAGCCACCGGCTTTTCCGTTTCCAGGATCAAAACCCTTCTGTTTCGTACCAGGAACAAACTGAAAAAAGTGCTTGAAAAGGAGGGATACATGCTGTGAAACGGGATGATTTACTGGATTCGATCGGGGAACTTGACCCCGCGATCGTTGAAGAAAGCCGTCGTGTAAGAGAAAACAGAAAGCGCAGGAAGAATCCGCTTGCTGTTGCGATTCCGATCGCGGCAGCGGCACTTCTGACTGCAGGAGTTGTCTATGCGATTCTCTGGAATTCCCGGGGAAGCAGTACCGCATCTGACAGCTTCAAGAGCGGAGATCCTGTTGAAACGCTTTCTCTTGAGGAAAGAAGCGGTGAAGATGACCTCGTGCCCGGGCAAACGCTGAATGAAGCTGATAAAGCCGCAGAAGACGCCGCGAAAGAGGCGGAGGCGCAGAGGGCCGCAGCTGAAAAAGCCGCAGAAGACGCCGCGCGAGAGGCAGAGGCGCAGAGAACCGCAGCTGAAAAAGCCGCAGAAGACGCCGCGCGAGAGGCAGAGGCGCAGAGGGCTGCGGCGGAAAAAGCTGCAGAAGAGGCGGCAAGAGAGGCAGAAGCACAGAAAGAATCGGCAAGTGAAAACGGTTCGATACTTCCGCTTCTCGGAATGGAATATGAGATCAATATACCGGAAAAGATCGTATCCTATATCCGGGACCATATGGCATCTATCCGGACGGAAATCATGCATTCCCAGTTTGCCGAGGAGGAGAAGGCCGGCAAAGATCTCGGAAATCTTCATCTTCTGCATCCTTTTGTAATTTACCGGGAGGACAATAATACCGAAAATACAGAATTCTCGTCCTGGTATTTTCCCGTGATGTCAAGCGGCCGGATTGCGTGTACAATTGTGCTTTCGACGCTCGGCGGAGATATTACGATGGGGAAAACGATCGGTTTCAACGATGATCTGAACGCACTTTTGGGAGACAGAAAAGTACACCGCGCGGTTCTGAAAGAAAAAACAGGCGAAGCTGCGAAGACTGACTCTGCCGAAAAGGAAACAGGCGGCGAAAACGACGCTCCTCCGGCAGTTGAGTTCCGTGAAACCGGACAGATCGCTTCAGAGACGCTTTCTCTGGTTGATCTGTCTATTGAGAATACGGCGGATGAAAACGTCTTTTCGATCATTCCGGACTATGATCCGTATCAGGACCGCTTCAATACCCATGTATATTATTATGACGATGTGTATGCAGTCCTGCGCATTCACCGTGATGATGAGCAGCGCCTTGTCATGATGAAAAACAGCAAAAGCGGATGGGAAACTTTCTGCGACATCCGTTCTGCAAAGCGAACAATGTGCGACAAGGCTGAGGAAATCATTGCTGCTTTCGAAGACTTCTACGGATATTACATGAGTGTCTGGGAGCCGAAGATGCGGGAGGAAAAGGCACGGATGACCGATTTCCTTAAATATGCAGCGATACCGAATTGTGATGATATCACCGGAAACGGCGTGAGAATGAAATATACGGATCAGGAAATGGAAACGATCCGGAACCTGGTTTCCTTCGAATTCGATCCCGAAATGTCCGAAGGAATGGCGCCTTCGTTTATGGCCTGCTACGCTGCCGCCGACAACGGCTTCCTGAGGCTGACAAAACCGGTGGCGGTTTTCAGAATGAGTTATGCGGGAAGTGAATCTGCCGATGAACAGCAGCTCATCTCGAACTATTTCGGCGCACAGCTCGGTACGGACACCTCGCAGTATTATATTCTTTCGGGTTTTGCGCAGTTTGATTCGCCTGCATTGTACAGTTATGTCAAAATCAGCCATAACTATCTCGGGGAAACGAATCCCGGAACACCGGAATACTACCTCGGGACGAGCTTCATAGGAGAATGGATTTCGGGAATACTGGACTGACAGTGAGGCCCCAAAAAACCGGGATCTTTCGGCCCTGCGTGTTTTCATACGCGGGGCCTTTTGCGAGCAGTAATGAAGAAAACCGGCATGGTTCGGGGTTTGTTATAAAAATTTAGGTCTTTTCGAAACCCGGACGGATTTTATGACGGTATCATATCCGGATTGTGGTTTTTATACGTAATCCGGGAAAGAAGGGAGGGACGAAAGCATATGGACGACAGTGAAATAATTCAGCTGTACTTCGCGCGCGATGAGCGGGCGATTCGGGAAACCGCGGACAAGTATTCGGCCTACCTTCTGAAAGTCGCCTGGAATATTCTCGGAAACCGGGAGGACTGCCGCGAATGTGAAAACGATACTTATCTGAAAGCCTGGAACAGCATCCCTCCCGCAAATCCGCCGGTGTTTCCGGCATACCTTGCGAAGATCATCCGGGAGGCCGCGATCGACCGCTGGCGGCTCCTGCACCGGAAAAAGCGCGGCGGAAGGGAACTGATGCTTTCGCTGGAGGAGCTTAGGGAGGCGGTCCCCACCAGCAGTCTTCCGGTAAATCCGATAGAGGAAATTGTAGAGGTGAAAGCGCTCGGGAAAACGGTCTCTGACTGGCTCAACACCCAGAGCCGGGATGTCAGAATTGTGTTTCTGATGCGGTATTTTTATATGGATCCGCTGTCTGAGATTGCGAAAGCCACCGGCTTTTCCCAGCCGAAAATTAAAAGCATCCTGTACCGGGCCAGAGGCGGCCTGAAAGAATATCTGGAGAAGGAGGGATATACGGTATGAAAAGTGAAGATCTGCTGCGGGCAATGACCGAGGTCGATCCGGCTCTTCTTCGGGAATGCGACCGGGTACGGACCAAATCCCGCCATAAACGAATGAGCTCCGCGGTACTGCTGCTGGTGGCGGCAGCCATTCTTTTTGCTGTCACTTCAGTCGTGTATTATTCCGTAAAAGTACGGGAGAACAGCGTCGGCGCTTCCGTGGAAACTGTTCCCGGTGAAACCGGGGATATCGCCTCTGAAGAGAATGGCGGGACCGGAAAGGAAACGGCTGAATCCGGAAATGAAGTGACATTCTTCACTCCGAGTGGGAAATCGGAAGGGATTGCTTCACTGAGCGCGAATGTTAATAACATCAGCGCCGAAACAGTGCAGTGCAGCTGCAGCGTGGTCTGCGAGAAGGGCTATACAGCGTCGGTGGAGCTTCAGCTTACCGGAGTGGATCCTGCCCTTTATAAAAGCAATGCCGTCCACATGGAAACGGTCGATCTGTTTTTTACTGCCAAAGTTGAGAAAGGAAAAAACTATCAGGCGGGTCTTTTGATTGAAGTCTACAATAACGACGGCAAACTGGTTACGCGATTCCTGCATTACTCGGAACCGCTGCATTTTGAATGAAAAAACGGCCCGGGTTCTTCGATAGAAACCCGGGCTGAGTTCATATGGTTTACAGCGGATTATTCGGTGTACTTGATGATTCCTGCGGTGTAATCGTCTTTAAGAAGCGTTCCGAACTTGTTGTAGACAACGCTTCGGAAAAGGTTTGAGGTATTTACGTCCATGAGGAGAAGCTTCAGTCCTTTCGGCGTCAGGATATTCTTCGCGTCCGCCATTTTACTGATGATCGGAAGATTGGTATTGCGGCGGATTTCGGAAAGGAGCGGGGCGGATCCGGCGCGGAAGCCCAGGATCCGTGCGTACATGCAGAAGTCCTCGTCGATGTATTCCTCGAAATCCGCGGTCTTAATGCCGAGAATCAGGTGAAGAAGCGCCCGGTTAATGCGTGTGTGCGTAAAGTTCCGGGTATTGAGCGCGTTGGCCCATTCCTTGAAGGTGTAGCAGTCGGGCAGAAGATTTTCCGCCCGGTCCCGAAGCTCCGGCGCAAAATCCAGGTAATCCGTCAGATGATCGATTTCGGTCATCATCCGGTACTGAAGGATCAGGGAGAAATCGTCTGCGCGAACGGGCGTGCAGACACCGTATTTCAGCGCAAACTCGCGCGCGGTATACGGGGTGACATAGGGAACGATTTTCTCAACGCCGCCGTCGTCGTCATAGAGCATTTCGCGAAGCGCAGTTGCTGAGGCGACATCCGGAAACTCTGCATCCGGGTCGTTGTGGCGGGTCTTCCAGCGGTGGATCGTCATCGGCTGGATGGGTGAGCCTAAGCGGTACAGCGCGCGCAGGTATTCAATGCCGAGAATGTTGTTGGGGGATTCCAGGAAATCCGACAGGTTTTCGATGCGGTCTCCGAGACAGAAATCCAGCGCCTGCGCACGCGCCGCAGGAAAGCTCATGCCGGAACGGAGTCCGTCCTGCAGATATTCGCGGAACATGCGGGGTTCGTCGTTGAGCACTTCGGCGAGTTCCTGCAGCACCGTCAGGTCTCCGATTTCCGTACCGAAGAGGATGGTATCAACACAGCCGAGCTGGTTTAAGAGACTGACTGCGGCGGTGGCGAAGGTTTCCGCGCTTGCGGTGGAGAAAAGCACGGGGATCTCCAGCACGAGGTCCGCGCCTGCCTCAAGCGCCATCCGCGTGCGTTCGTATTTATCGATGACGGCAGGCGTTCCGCGCTGCACATAGTTGCCGCTCATTGCGACAACCAGGTAGTCGCACCCGGTTAAGCGCCTTGCCTCCTGCATGTGATGAATGTGTCCGTTGTGAAAAGGGTTGTATTCCGCTACAAGTCCGCAGATCTTCATATCCAAAATACCTCCTGTTTCAACTGATAGAATTACAATAACACAGTTTATCGGGCTTTGCAAGATAAGAAATCTTTTTATACCTTGAAAAAGCGTGAAATTAAGTTTATAATAAAAGACGAAAATAAAAATGCTGCCGCATGTGAAAGGAGCTTAAGTTGATATGGCATTTATCGATGTAATCAAGGCGAAAGCGAAAAGCAACGTTAAAACGATTGTCCTTCCCGAAGGAATGGACAGAAGGACCTGGGAAGGCGCCGTAAAGGCAAAGGAAGAAGGTCTTGCAGACATCATCGTTCTGGCGACCCCCGAAATGGTCGAAGAGAACGCAAAAGGCCTGGATATTTCCGGCCTTAAGGTAATCGATCCCACGAACTCCGACAAGACGGATGAGTATATCGATCTGCTTGTCGAGCTTCGGAAGAAAAAAGGCCTCGAGCGCCCCGATGCCGAGAAGATGGTCAAGGGCGACTTCACCTATTACGGCACGCTGATGATCAAGTCCGGCGACGCGGACGGCCTCGTTTCCGGTGCCTGCCATTCGACCGCGAATACCCTCCGTCCGGCGCTTCAGATTATCAAGACCAAGCCCGGCGTTAAGCTGGTCAGTTCCTTCTTCCTGATGGAAGTTCCGGACTGCGTTTTCGGAAACAACGGCACCTTTGTTTTCGCAGACTGCGGACTTGAGCCGAATCCGGATCCGGAAAAGCTGGCGGCGATCGCTGCTTCCTCTGCGGAATCCTATGAGAAGATGACCGGCGACAAGCCGATCGTGGCCCTTCTTTCGCATTCGTCTTACGGCTCTGCGAAGAACGATGACGTGGCGAAGGTTCAGGCGGCGGTTCAGATCGCGAAAGAGCAGTACCCCGAGTACCTCATCGACGGCGAGCTTCAGCTTGACGCGGCGATCGTTCCCTCTGTCGGCGCATCCAAGGCGCCCGCAAGCCCCGTTGCCGGAAAAGCGAATGTCCTTGTATTCCCGGACCTCGATGCCGGAAACATCGGCTACAAGCTTGTACAGCGTCTGGCGAAGGCGGAGGCCTACGGCCCGGTCTGCCAGGGCATCGCAGCACCTGTGAACGACCTGTCCCGCGGCTGCTCCTCGGACGATATTGTCGGCGTCATTGCGATTACAGCGGTCCAGGCGCAGGGCTGATGAAGCGGTTTTCTTAAAAACTGTATAATTCCAGCAAGCCGTTTCTCGATAGCTTTGAAAGTTTTTCACAAAGCCTATTGCGAAACGGCTTTTTTTGGTATATAATAATAAAACAAGAAATGATAAGGTAAAGGAGGCGCCCGTATGGATGCGAAAATTGACGGAAGGATCATTGTAACGATCGGCCGCGAGAGCGGTTCGGGCGGCAGAAAGATCGGTCTGGCGCTTGCAGACGCCCTGGGCGTCAAGTGCTATGATAAGGAGCTGATCAAGGTGGCTGCGGCTCAGAGCGGACTCTGCGAGGATATTCTGGAAACCCACGACGAGGTTCCGACAAGAAGCTTTCTGTATTCGCTCGTAATGGACACTTATTCGATGAGTTATCACGCCGGCCAAGTGGATATGCCGATGGAGCAGAAGGTATTCCTGGCCCAGTACAACACGATCAAGGAAATCGCTGAAAAGGAAAGCTGCGTATTTGTCGGAAGATGCGCCGATTATGCGCTCGAGGGCGATCCGGATCTGGTGTCTGTGTTTATTACCGGCGAGAAGGAAGATAAGATCAGCCATGTCATGGAGACCTACGAACTGAGCTATGACAAGGCGAAGGACTATGTCCAGAAGACCGATAAGAGACGTTCCAATTATTATAATTACTACAGCAATAAGCGCTGGGGCGAAGCACAGAGCTACGACCTTTGCCTGAACCGGAGCGCGCTCGGGTTCGACGGAACCGTGGAGGCGATCCTGGAGTTTATCCGCCTGAAGAAAAAACATCAGGAGAATGCGGGAAAATAACCCGGTCTTTCGTCCTTAAGAACAGTCTTTAATCAATGAATAATCCCCCGAAAACCGAGGCTGAAAAAAGCGGCGTTTAGGGCGGCCCTCGTAAGAAAGTTTTATAGTTTTCAGGAATGGCATGATCTTCGGGTCATGCCATTTCCTGTTCCATCAGTTCACTCAGCGGGATGAACCCAATCAGATCATAGCAGATATGGATGCTCTGGCGGCGTTTTCCGCTGCTTTTGTCCGGAGCTCCGACATAGATCGCCTTAATCAGCTCATGGGCCGCATAAGGCGTCAATTCGGTCATTTCTGCGTACTTCCTGACCTTCTGAATGAAAAGTTCAAGATTCTGGTTCTGTTGTTCCTGTGTTTCGATTTCCTGCCGTAAGACTTCCGCGTCTACTTTCAGTTCGCGCTGTTCATCCTCATAGGCCCGGCTCATTATGGCGAAGCGGTCATCACTGATCCGGGATGCCACATTGTCCTCATAAAGACGAATGAAGAGGCGGTCTAATTCAGCGATACGTTTCTCGTCCTTCTCAAGCTGCTTCTGCCTGGAACGAAGGATTTCTTTGCTTTCACTCTGCAGTCTGGATTCCATGATCGATCTGAAATGACTTTCATAGTGGCCTACGTACCAGATGACTTCTTTAAGATGCTCCCAGACCATCTTTTCAAGAACGACCGCCCTGATAAAGTGAGCACAACAATTGTCTTTGTTCTTTCTGTAGGTCGAACAGACGAAATGATCCTGGCGCTCTTCATAGTAGCTTGTGGTGCAGTAGTACATTCTGGACTTGCAGTCTGCGCAAAAGACTAACCCGGAAAACATATGGGACTTGCCTGTCTTTGACCTGCGGTGCCGCTGTGACCGGATCTCCTGAACCTTCTCGAACACTTCCGGTTCAATGATCGCCGGTTGGGTGTTGTGGAAGATCGCCTGCTTTTCGACAGGATTCTCCCTGGTCTTCTTATCCCAGATCGAATTGGTGTAGGTCTTGAAGTTTACGGTGCATCCGGTATAGTCCCTTGTTTCCAAGATACCTACCACGGAAGTCGAATCCCAATGATATGGATCCTCAGGAGCAGGTGAGTGTCCTTTTCGTCCTTCTTTGAGTGTGTATGCCGTGATGGTCAACACTTTCTCTTCAGTCAGCTGCTTTGCGATCTGCATTGGCCCCCGGCCTTCCATACAGAGCTCAAAGATATGTCTGACCACCTTGGCAGGCTCTTCATCGATGATCCACTGTTTCGGATTCTCCGGATCTTTGAGATATCCGAAAGGCGGGTTAGTTGTCAGATGCTCTCCACGTTCACCCTTGGCCTTGTTGACTGCACGGATCTTACGGCTCGTATCTCTGGCATAAAACTCATTGAACCACATTCGGATCCCCGCGAAGTCATTGTCCACACTGTTCTGATCAGCAGAATCGAAATTGTCATTGATGGC
>CAMVNR010000053.1 GCA_947168905.1 uncultured Lachnospiraceae bacterium | reverse complement strand
TTTATTACGCAGGAACGATGTCAGACGGAAAGAAAACCGTAAAGGAGGGAGAGAGCGCTGCACCCGATGACGAGCTTGCCTTTATCATGGATGAAAACAGGCTCCACATCGAAATGGAAGAGCGCATGCCTCAGTCACTCCAGGAGCTTCCGTATTATGCGCTGATCGGCGGAGAGCGCTGTGACGTGACTTATGTGCCGCGGACAGCCGCCGAGGCCGCTTCCGACCGCCTCTTAAAACGGCTTCCGAAAACCGTGTTCCGTCTGAAGAATGCGCCGGAGAATCTGAAAAGCGGCATGTATGCTCCGATCGTTTTTGAAACTGCAGTCTATGAAGACGTACTCCTTGTCCCGGCGGCGGCAGTCATCCGGGATCCGGATCTTTCGCGCGATTTTGTCTATGTCATGGACGAATCCGGCGGACATACAAGGAGGGATGTTCAGATTGTTACTGACAGCGTGAAAGCCGTGATCCTGTCCGGGCTTTCGGAAGGGGAGGTGCTTTATGTCGATGAATAAACTGAAAAAGCTGCTTCTTTTCGGAATTGCTTCCGCATTTTTTGCCGCCGTGCCTCTAAGGGCTGCCGAAGTCATTCCTCCGGAAAAAATCACAGAAAGCCGTTACGATTACGAAACCGAAGAAGCCAGAACCGGAGACTTTGTTATTCCGGTCAGCTTTGGAAGAGCCTCCTTCTTAAAGCCGGAAACGGCCGTCATCTATCACGGTCCGGACATGGTGATTCAGGAGATGCCTGTCAGCCGCCTGGATACAGTAAAGGAGGGGGACGTCCTTGTTCGCCTTGTCCTTAATCAGGATCCGCTGGATACCGAAGAGAAGGAGCGCGCCCTGATGCGTGCCGAAGAAAGCTATGAAAGAAGCTGCCGCGATTATGAGAAGCGCCTTCACCGCGATCAGGAGGCACTGAATAAAATCACGGATCCCGGACAGATAACGCTCGGTATCCTTCAGCATCAGCTTCTTGAGACGGAATACGAAAGATTCCGCCTTGAGAAGAACCATGAACTTGATAAGCAGCGGAGGGAAACAGAAGCGCTTTCGAAGGTCGTCGAAATCCCTTCCCCCTGTGCGGGCACGGTAGAGAGCATTATAAAGCAAAAGGACGGAATCCTTACAGACGGCACCCAGATCGCCATGATAAAGGAAGCGCCGCGAAATACGCTTCTTATCGTGCAGAGAGCTGAGGAACACGTGGGGCGCGTTCATTTCGGCGCAGGGGTTGTCTGCAGCTCGGATGATGCAGTGACGGAAGGCGTTGTTGTCGCCTCCTCCTTTATTCCGGAATTGTCGAACAGCGAAGGAGACGGCAGCGGATGGTCGATTGCCGTACTGAATCCGGATGCAAAAACACAGGCGTCCATTGACCAGGGAACCTCTCCCGGAAGCCTTTTTGACAGCATGACCTACCGGGAAAAAGTGCTTGAAAACGTGCTTTATATTCCTTCCGCGGCTGTCTCCTCCGAAGTGCAGCTCGACGGAAAAGAAGTATTCTATGTGACTGTACAGTCCGAAGACGGCAGCCTCAACAAAAGAAATGTCCATGTCCTCAATGAACTCGCAGACGAAATGTGGGTCATTGCAGGACTTGAAGAGGGCGAGAAGGTTGTTGTGCAGGAAAGGAGCTACTGATGATACGGATCGTCATACAGAAACTCCTGAATAAAAAGTGGATGAGCCTCGCGCTTCTTCTCGGAAACGTGCTGCTTCTTTCGCTTGCCGTTTCCACGCCGGTGTATACGGCGGCTGCCATGCAGCGGACACTGGAGCTGAAGTTCAATGAAATCATTTCACAGAAGAACGAATATCCTGTCCAGCTGAAGGTTCAGACGCCCTCCGTGCGCGGCACCGACGATGTGAACGGAAGTATTGTGAAGCTCCTCGAGCGCATCGGACTGACGGCCGAGGACCTTGAAATGCCTGCGCTTCTTCAGCGAAACTATCTGTATCTTTCGCAGAAAAGCGCTGTCAGCGATTTCCCGCGGCGCGAATCTTCCTCCAAATACCAGATTGCCGCGTTTGAAGGACTTTCTTCGCACATCAGGCTTCTCGGAGATTCCGGTCTGTCCCGAAGCTTCAATGAAGACGGAAGCGTAAATGCGCTTGTTCATACACAGGTAATGCAGAAAAAGCGCCTCTATGCAGGGGAAGTCCTGACCTTTGAAGACATCCTTCTTCCGGACGGATCGCCGTTTAAGGTGAAAATCGCCGGCGCTTTCCAGATGTCCGATTTATCGGACCCCTACTGGGTCGACAGTCCGGCGGACACCAAATACCGGATCGATATCTATATCGACTATGATCTGTTCCGTGAGCTTTTTCTCTCCGAAAAGACGGAGCAGCCCGTGGGCGGGGTATTTAACCTCCTCTATGACTACTCGGATTTCAGGGCAGAAAATGTCAAAGAGACACTTGACAAAACAGACCGGCTTGCAAGGTATATCCGGGACAGCTATAAATTCAACGCGTCCTTCAGCTTTGCCTCCATGTTCCGGGATTTTTTACATACCGAAAAGCAGATCCGTACGACCTACCTTGTACTGCAGGTCCCGGTTTTCCTCCTTCTTACGCTGTTCATTTTTATGGTTTCTTCACGAATCGTGGAAAATGAGCAGGCGGAGATCGCAGTGATGACAAGCCGCGGAGCTTCACGGCTGCAGACCTTTATGGTCTATCTTCTCGAAAGCGTCATTCTGATGCTTCTTGCGGCGGTATTTGCGCTGCCCCTGGTGTTCCCGCTGACGAAGCTTCTTTTGTCATCGAACGGATTCCTGGAATTTATCGTACGAAACGGCCTCAGGATACGCCTGAATATCCAGGCGCTTTTATACGGAGCAGCGGCAGCATTTTCGGGAGTTCTCGCCATGCTGCTTCCGGCCGCGAAATACGCCGGGCGCAGTGTAATCCGTCAGAAGGAAGACAAGAGACGCGGCATGCGTGCTCAGAGCTTCTGGCACCGTTATTTTCTGGACGTCATCCTGCTCGCGGTATCGATTTACGGACTGTACAGCTTCTCGGGAAGTGAAGAGATTCTGATGTCGCGTGTGATCGCAGGAGAGAGTCTGGATCCTTTACTGTTTCTTTCTACAGCCGCCTTTATGGCCGGCGCGTCGCTGTTCCTTCTGAGGCTGATTCCGCTTTTCGAAAAGCTTCTTTTCCGGCTTTTCCGTGACAAATGGCCGCCCGCGCTTTTTGCCTCGCACCGGCAGGTGCTCGGCACCAGGAAGGAGCAGGGCTTTATCATGCTGTTTCTCGCGATGACGGCCGCTTCCGGCGTTTTCTATGCCGCAGCCGCGCGGACCGTCAGGGAGAACGACGACCGGAACATCTCATATCTTACCGGCGCGGACCTGATCGTACAGGAAGTCTGGCAAAGCAATGCCGCCGAGCTTTTAATCCGCGCTGAAAACGGAGATCCGGAGGCGGCTAGCCTGCCGATTACCTACTATGAGCCGAACTTTGAAAAATATGAAAGTCTACCCGGCTTTTCGGGCGTGTGCCGTGTATATGAAAAGCAGGGAACGATCGGCTTCGACGGGCTGGACAAAACGGCGCAGGAGCTGAAGCTCATGGCCATAGAACCGAAAAAGTTCGGAATGACTGCATCATTTGACGCATCATTAATGCCTGTGCACTGGTACGACTTTTTAAACGACCTGTCGCTTCGCGAGGATGCGGTCATCCTTTCTTCGAACTACAAGGCTTTCGGAATCCGGCTCGGAGACCAGGTGCTTCTCAGGACGACGGAAAAGAATGTGCCAGAGTCAATCCCGCTGACGGTTTACGGCTTTGCGGACTACTGGCCGGGCTGCAGCACCGAGAAGCTGGAAATCATGTCGGATGAAAGCACGGTGAAGAAGGCAGCCTATTTTGCGGTCTTCCGGCTTGACACGGCGAAGCGTGTCTGGAATACCCTTCCTTACCAGGTCTGGATGAAGTCGGAGGACGGCAGAACCGACAGCTTCTACAGCTTCGCCGAAGACAGGGAAATCCCGCTGCGCTTTGTGAAAGACCGGGCTTCTCTTATTCAGGCGGAGGCTTCTTCTGCAGTCAAGCAGGGCACCAGCGGCATATTCACCGTCAGCTTCCTTTTGACGCTGCTTTTATGCACGGTCGGATTCCTGATTTACTGGATCAGCTCGGTAAAAAGCCGCGAGCTTCAGTTCGGCGTTCTCCGCGCCATGGGCCTTCGCTTCCGGGAAATCATTGTCATGCTCCTGAACGAGCAGCTTTTCGTCTCTGTATTCTCCATCGGTATCGGATACGCGGTCGGAATCCTGACTTCAAAGCTTTTCATGCCGATGATACGGATTGCCTATTCCTCCGCGGAATATCCGGTGCCGCTTTCTCTGGTACGGAAGGCCGGCGACGAACTGAAGCTGTTCGCGGTCATCCTGGCGATGCTTCTTCTGGGGATTTACGTGATCGCCGGAATCATCCGGCGTATGAAGATTTCCGAAGCCTTAAAGCTCGGAGAAGACTGATCACGGATAAAGCGCCGGATTTCTGCCGGCACTTTAAGGCCGGCCCGCCCGGTGCAAATTCCCGCAGTTTCCGGGCCCGCTTCATTAAGTTTGTCATGAAAAAGTCAAGAAATCTCTTGCATTTGACACGTTCCTGTGGTATATTATCTCAGTTGCTTTTAATAAGCATGCGTCCGGACGCAGCGGCCGGTGCCGAGGATCTTTATTAAGGAGACGAAGCTGCCGCGACAGCGGAAGAAAGGCGCAGAAGAAAAAACCGAAAAGGAGAAAAGAAAATGAGTGTTATTTCCATGAAGCAGCTGCTGGAAGCAGGCGTCCATTTCGGACATCAGACCAGACGCTGGAACCCCAAGATGGCTCCGTACATCTACACCGAGAGAAACGGTATCCACATTATCGACCTTCAGAAGACTGTCGGAATGGTTGATACAGCTTACAAGGCTGTTGCCGACATCGCTTCCCAGGGCGGTACCGTACTTTTCGTCGGCACCAAGAAGCAGGCGCAGGATGCGATCCGCGAAGCAGCTGAAAAGTCCGGCATGTTCTATGTCAACCAGCGCTGGCTCGGCGGTATGCTGACCAACTTCAAGACCATCCAGTCCCGTATCGCGCGTCTTCGTCAGATCGAGAAGATGTCCGAGGACGGAACCTTCGACGTGCTTCCCAAGAAAGAAGTAGCCCAGATCCAGAAGGAATGGGAAAAGCTTGAGAAGAACATCGGCGGCATCAAGAACATGCGCAAGATCCCGGATGCAATTTTCATCATCGATCCCAAGAAAGAGCGCATCTGCGTACAGGAAGCCCACACCCTCGGCATCACGCTGATCGGCATGTGCGACACCAACTGTGATCCGGAAGAGCTTGACTATGTCATTCCCGGCAACGACGACGCGATCCGTGCGGTCAAACTGATTGTTGACACCATGGCAAACGCGATTGTCGAAGCACACCAGGGCGAAGCCAACGAGACCGCTCCGGCAGCAGAAGAAGCTGTTGAAGAGGAAGCTCCGGCTGAAGAGATCGCAGACGACGAAGAGTAATAAACTTAGATTTTCGGAGGATTTTGAATATGAATGTTACTGCTGCAATGGTAAAAGAACTTCGTGAAGCTACCGGCGCCGGAATGCTTGACTGCAAGAAAGCTCTTGTGGAATGCGACGGCGACATGGACAAGGCCGTTGATTTCCTGCGTGAAAAAGGTCTTGCGGGCGCTGCCAAGAAGGCCGGCCGTATCGCTGCCGAAGGTATTGTCAAGAACCTTGTTTCCGCTGACGGCAAGAAGGCTGTGACGGTTGAAGTCAATGCCGAGTCCGATTTCGTTGCGAAGAACGAAACCTTCCAGAATTATGTAGCAGAGATCGCTGAGCAGCTCTTAAACAGCGATGTTGCTGATGTTGACACCTTCCTTACCCAGCCCTGGGCGCTGGATCCTGCAATGACCGTTCAGGAAAAGCTTTCCTCCATGATTTCGCTTATCGGCGAGAACATGCATATCCGCCGCTTCGCGCGTATGGAAGTGGAAGAGGGCTTCATCGCTTCTTACATCCACATGGGCGGAAAGATCGGCGTCCTGATCAAGGTTGAGTCCGATGTCATCAATGACGAGATCAAGGAAATGGGCCAGAATGTGGCTATGCAGTGCGCAGCGCTGAAGCCGATGTTCTGCACCAGAGCCGAAGTCGATTCCGATTTCATCGCCAAGGAAACCGAGATCCTTACCGCTGCCGCGAAGAACGAAAAGCCGGATGCAAATGACAAGATCATCGCCGGTATGGTTCAGGGCCGCATCAACAAGGAAATGAAGGAAGTCGTTCTTGTAGACCAGGTTTACGTCAGAGCGGAAGACGGCAAGCAGTCCGTTCAGAAGTATATCGAAGAAGTCGGCAAGAAGAACAACGCCAAGGTTAAGGTTTCCCAGTTTATCCGCTTCGAGAAGGGTGAAGGCCTTCAGAAGAGAGAAGAGAACTTTGCCGAGGAAGTAGCAAAGCAGATGGCATAAGTCTGACAGACGAAATTTTGTCGGCCGTCCCTTAAAAACGGGGCGGCCGGTTTTGAATTATAAGGATTGAAGGATTGAAGCACTATGAATATTATTATCATCGGCTGCGGAAAAATCGGGCTGGCTCTTGCGAAGGACCTCAATAACGAAGGCCATAAGGTCACGCTGATTGACAAAAACGAGTCTGTCCTTCAGAAGGCCGCTACGAGTCTGGATGTGTTGGGTGTCGGCGGAAACGGCGCTATGATCGGTGTGCTGAATGAAGCCGGCCTGGATTCCTGTGACATTCTGATCGCGGTGACGGGCTCGGATGAGGTCAACATGCTGTGCTGTCTTCTCGCCAAGAGAGTCCGCGATATCCAGACAATTGCCAGAATCCGGAATCCTGAGTATGAGGACGAGATCCACTATCTGCAGGAGCAGATCGGTATTTCCATGGTCATCAATCCCGAACGCATGGTGGCGCACGAAATCATCCGGCTTCTTCGTTTCCCTTCCGCAACCGAAATCGAATCCTTCGGAAAAGGCATGGTGGATATGATTCATCTGCGCCTTCCGGGAAATTCACCCCTGTGCAATACGGCACTGAAAGATATGTCCCGGACCATTCCGGCGCCGGTCCTGATCTCGATGATCGAAAGGAACAACGAAGTCATCATTCCTTCCGGCAGCACAAAGCTTCTCGAGAATGACGAAATATCCTTCATCGCGCGTCCCTCCGATGCGGTCCGCTTCTGCAAGATCTGTAAGCTTGAGTATGCTCCGGCAAAGAATGCCTTTGTGATCGGCGGCGGAAGAATTGCCTCCTACCTCGGGCGCTATAATAAAAACAGCAAGACCAAATGCCAATTCAAGGTGATCGAAAACAATCCGGAGCGCGCCAACACGCTTGCCGAGAACTTCGATGATTTTACGGTCATCTGCGGAGACGGCGCTTCCAAGCAGCTCCTCATCGAAGAGGGCGTCGAGCACTCGGACGCTTTCATTTCCATCACCGGATTTGATGAGCAGAATGTGATGATGGGACTGATGGCGCACAACCTTTCCGACGCGCGCATTATCGCGAAGGTCAACCGTGTCGATCCGGAGGATGTGGAAAATGTGATTCCCTTCGCGTCCATTGTATCGCCGAAGTCCGTTACCGCCGATTCGGTGGTCCGTTATGTCAGGGCACTGGAAAGCTCGAAAGATTCCGATTTCGAATCGCTGTACAAGCTCGCGGGCGGCCGCGCAGAGGCGATGGAATTCACCGTCAACAACGATCCGGATATCGTCAATATTCCGTTCAGCAGGCTGTCCCTTAAGCCGAATGTCCTTGTCGCCGCGATTATCCGCGGTTCCAGAATCATCAGCCCCGGCGGTTCCGACTGCATGATGGAGGGAGATTCCGTCGTCGTTATCTCTACCCAGAAGGGCATGAATGATCTGCATGACATGATGCAGTAAGGAGGGGCAGAATTCATGAATTTCTGGATTATTGCCTATTTTATGGGCTGGATTATTGAAGTCGAAGCCATTTCCATGCTGATTCCGATGTTCATTTCGATCGCGCTTCATGAATCCGACGTCTGGCCCTGGTTTCTTATAATCATTCTCGTGCTCGCGCCGCTCGGGTTTATTCTCACGAGAAAGCGCTTCCGCAGAGGCAATTTCTACGTACGCGAGGGATACGCCGCAACGGGACTCGGATGGATCCTCCTCTCGGCCATCGGCGCGCTGCCTTTCTTCCTCTCGGGTCGGATCCCAAATTATGTGGACGCGCTGTTCGAGACAGCGTCCGGATTTACGACGACCGGGTCCTCGGTACTCTCGGATATCGAAGCGCTCGGTAAGGGTCTGCTGTTCTGGCGTTCCTTTACCCACTGGCTGGGCGGAATGGGCGTGCTCGTCCTGATTCTGGCCATTCTGCCGATGAACGGCGGCTACCATATGCAGCTGATGAAGGCGGAGTCTCCTGGTCCTTCGGTTTCCAAACTGGTTCCGCGCGTCATGGATACCGCCAAAACGCTGTATCTGATCTATATCGCGCTCACCGTGACCATGATTCTTCTGTACCGTATCTCCGGAATGCCGCTGTTTGACGCGGCCTGTATCGGCTTCGGTACCGCGGGAACCGGCGGTTTCGGCGTCAGGAACAGCGGAATGGCGGATTATTCACGCGCAAGCCAGATCCTGATCACGATCTTCATGTACCTGTTCGGTGTAAACTTCAACTTCTATTACCTTCTGATCCGGCGGAAATTCCGCGACGCGTTCAAGATGGAAGAGGTTCGCGTGTATGTCGGCATCATCCTGGTCAATATCATCATTGTGACCCTGGTTATCTGGAGATTCAATTACCGGGAGGAAGGCCTTCTCTACAGTCTGCACCATGCCGCATTCACGATCGGATCCCTGATGAGCACCACCGGCTTTGCGACGGTGGACTTTGATACCTGGCCGGAAATCGGCCGGCTCATGATGGTGCTTCTCATGTTCACCGGCGCATGCGCGGGATCTACCGGCGGCGGCTTCAAGGTATCGCGTCTGATGCTTCTCTTCAAGGAAGCCCGCAAGGAAATGCACATGCTGATTCACCCGCAGTCGGTCCGCCCGATCAAGCAGGAGGGAAAGGTCGTGGAGCATTCCGTCCTTCGTTCCGCCAGCAACTATCTGACGATTTACCTCATGGTCTTCATTGCGGCATTTGTACTGATTTCGATCGAAGGGCATGACTTCATAACGAATTTCACGGCAGTTGCCGCCACGCTCAATAATATCGGTCCGGGTCTTTCCATGGTGGGCGCCACGCAGAATTTCGGTTTCTTCTCTGTCGGCTCCAAGCTCGTTCTGACCTTCTGCATGCTCGCGGGACGTCTGGAGCTTCTGCCGATGCTGATGCTTTTATATCCGAAAACCTGGACGAAACACTATTAATAAAGAGGAATCCTATGTCATTTTCACTTACAGAGTCTTTAAACAGCATTCTTTCCGCCGCTTTTCAGTCCGCTGGCTATGATCCGAAATACGGAACCGTGACCGTTTCCAACCGTCCGGATCTCGCGGAGTACCAGTGCAACGGCGCTATGTCCGCTGCAAAGGAATACCATGAGCCCCCGTTTGCGATCGCGGAAAAGGTTGTCGCGTATCTTCGCGAAAATGAGGCTTTTTCCGAGGCTTCTTTTGTCCGCCCGGGATTTATCAACCTAAAGCTCTCCGAAGGCTTTCTGGCGTCTTCTGCGGCCGATATGGCGGTATCCGAGGCCTACGGCGTACGAATGCCGGCGCATAAGAAGATAATCATTGATTACGGCGGGCCGAACGTTGCGAAGCCTCTGCATATCGGGCATCTTCGCACGGCGATTATCGGTGAATCCGTTAAGCGCATGCTCCGCTACATGGGTCATGAAGTCATCGGCGATATTCATCTCGGCGACTGGGGCCTCCAGTTCGGGCTGATTATCGAGGAACTCCGCGACCGGCACCCGGAGCTTGTCTATTTCGATCCGGATTATACGGGAGACTACCCTTTAGAAGCGCCGTTTACGCTTTCCGAGCTGGAAGAGATTTATCCGGCGGCCTCCGCAAGGAGCAAGGAAGACGAAGCCTTTATGGCCCGGGCGCATGAGCGCACCTGGCTTCTGCAGCATGAAGACCGGGCGACTCTCGCCCTCTGGAAGCATATCATGGCCTTGTCGGTGGAAGATGAGCGGAAACTTTATGACAGGCTTGACGTGCATTTCGAGCTCTGGAACGGCGAATCCACCGCGGCGCCCTTCGTTCCGGTAGTTGTGAAAACCGTTCAGGAACAGGGACTTTCCAGAATCTCCAACGGCGCATTAATTGTCGACGTCGCCGAGGAAAGCGACAAAAGAGAAGTGCCGCCGTGCATTATCCTGAAGTCCGACGGAGCGGCTTTATACCAGACGACGGATCTCGGGACGCTGATCATGCGGATGCGGGAATACGCTCCCGACGAAATTATTTACGTCACGGACAAGCGTCAGGAAATGCACTTTACCCAGGTGTTCCGTGTTGCAAAGAAGGCGGGAATCGTGAAGCCGGAAACCGAACTGGTTCACATCGGCTACGGAACGATGAACGGCAAAGACGGAAAGCCCTTCAAGACACGTTCCGGCGGCGTCATGCGCCTTGAGTACCTGATTTCCGAAGTGGAGGATGCGGTCCGCGAAAAAATGAAGGAGCGCTACGACGATGAGGAGCTTTCGGAGGAAACGGTCCGGATGGTTGCGCTCGCCGCGATCAAATACGGAGACCTTTCCAACCAGGCCGCAAAGGATTATAATTTCGATATCGACAGATTTGCATCATTCGAAGGAAATACCGGTCCGTATATTCTTTATACGATGGTAAGGATCCGCTCGATTCTCGCAAAATCCGGGATCGAACTTGACAATCATCCCGATTTTCATGCGCTGTCCGGTTTCGCTCCGAGCCTTCGTCAGCTTCTTCGCACCCTGATCGGCTTTACCGATATGATAGAGGATGCCACGAGGACCCTCGCTCCGCATAAAATCTGCGGTTATATTTATCAGCTGTCTGACGCATTCAACAGCTTTTATCACGATACGCCGATCCTGAAGGAAGAGGACAGTGCGAAGAGAAAGGCATATCTTGAGCTGATCGCACTCGCCGAGCGCGTGCTTGACACCTGCATCGGGCTTCTGGGCTTCTCAGCGCCGGACCGGATGTAAATCCTTGCCGGAACACCGTTAAGCTTAAGCGCCGTCAGGGCTGTTTTTCGAGGATATCATGGGACTTTTCAGAAAAAGAAGAGATGCGGAAACAGACAATCTGATCGCCTCCGTTCAGATGAACATGGCGAACAATTACAAGGATGCGGCACAGGCCGACTTCAGGAAACTGACGGAAGTCTACCGTAAAAAATCCGAAAGCGGCGCATATCAGCCGAAGCTTCAGGCTGAATATGACCGCCGGATTGCAGAGTTTTCCGAGAAGCTGCAGTATTACACCCATGCGGACCAGAAGCCGTACTGGACAAAGGATTGAAAAAGGAGAGGGGGCTTTTTTGACCCCCTCTTTTCTGTCAGTAGCTGAACCTGACGTACTGAAGTTTGGCTATGAACTCCGCGTTGCTTTTCGTGGAGGCGAAGAGATCAAACAGTTGCTCGGTCACTTCCTCCGCGCGCTGCGAATTCGTCACCCTGCGGATGATCGAAACAGCGTTCTGTTCCTCCTCCGTAAGCAGCAGATCATCCCGTCTTGTCGAAGATTTCAGGATATCAATTGCCGGGAAAATCCGCCGTTCGGAAAGCTTTCTGTTCAGCACAAGCTCCATATTGCCCGTACCCTTGAATTCTTCGTAAACCACGTCATCCAGCCGCGAACCGGTATCGAGAAGCGCAGTCGCGAGAATCGTCAGAGAACCACCTTCACGCATGCAGCGCGCCGCGCCGAAGAAGCGCTTGGGCATATAGAGCGCTGCAGGATCCAGACCGCCGGACAGGGTTCTTCCCGAGGGTGTCACCGTGAGGTTGTACGCGCGTGTCAGCCGTGTGATCGAATCCAGAAGGATAATCACATCTTTTTTCATCTCAACCAGCCGCTTGGCGCGCTCGATGACCATCTCGGAAACCCGTTTATGATGCTCCGGCTGCTCGTCAAAAGTGGAAAAGACGATTTCCACATTATCGCCGGTCACGGTTTCCTGCATGTCCGTCACTTCCTCCGGCCGCTCGTCAATCAATAGAATAATGATGTGGAGCTCCGGATGGTTGCACTGAATCGCCTTCGCAATCTGCTTCAGGAGCGTGGTTTTTCCGACTTTCGGCTGTGCGACGATCATTCCGCGCTGGCCTTTGCCGATCGGGGAGAGAAGGTCGACAATCCGCATCGACACCTCGCCGTGCGGCGTTTCCAGATGAAGCCTTTCATGCGGAAATACCGGCGTCAGTTTTTCAAAAGCGGTCAGATTCTGATGGCGGGAAACGGAGAGACCGTTGATCGACTCGATAAACAGAAGCGCGGAGAATTTTTCATTTGCGCCGCGAATCCGCTTGCTTCCGGAGACATAGTCGCCGGTTTTGATATTGAATTTCTTGATCTGGGAGGGCGCCACATAGACGTCTTCCTCTCCGGGAAGATAGCCGTTGGAGCGGATAAAGCCATATCCGTCCGGAAGGATTTCCAGAATGCCGGAAGCCTTTTCACCGCTGTCAAGCTCCTGAAGGCCTTTCGGCGGAAGATTGTTATTCTCCGGCGCTTCCTCCTGAGAAGCACGGTGCTTCGGCGGAGCTTCCTCCTGAGATGTACGGTGCTTCTGCGGAGCTTCCTTCGGCTGCTCGGGATTTTTCCTGACAAAAGAAGTGCGGGCGTTCTGACGGCTGTGCGTTTCCCGGGCGCGTTCCGGATCCGGTTTCTTCGCCTGTTCCGCGGCCGTGTTTTCCTTCGCCTCCGTTTTTTTCACCTGTTCTTCGGGAACACTATGTGCAGCCTTCTTAGGCTCTGCAGTTGCCGGTTTCGCAGCTTTATTCTTTTCCTGCTCCTCTTCATAAAGAGCTGCGATTTTTTCGATCAGCTCGGCTTTTCTTAACGCATAAACCTGCGGAATATGCTTTTCAGCTGCCAGAAGACGCAGCTCGCTGACGGGGAGTGTCTTTAATTTTTCTCGCATAGAATCACCTTCGGGAATATTTTTCGGAAATGATTTGATCTGAAAAAGACGATGCTTTTTGTATCTTGCACCAATAAATTAACACAGAATTCTGCACTTGTCAACAAAGTTTGAAATTCCTGTGAATTTCGCAAAATGATTAAAATAGGACTTGATTTTTTACGGAAGTGTGGTATGATTAGCATCGTTGGGATTTAGCACTCAATCTTTCAGAGTGCTGATTATAAAAAATACATCTTTTGATGTGCAATATAAGGAGGTTTGAGACATGAAGTTAGTTCCCCTTGCAGACAGAGTTGTTCTGAAGCAGATTGAAGCCGAAGAGACCACCAAGTCCGGTATCGTTCTTCCGGGTTCCGCCCAGGAAAAGCCGCAGATGGCGACTGTAATCGAAGTCGGTCCCGGCGGAAATGTGGACGGTAAGGAAATAAAGATGGAAGTCGCTGTCGGCGATAAGGTTATTTATTCCCAGTATGCCGGCACCAAAGCAAAGCTTGAGGGTACGGAATATATCATTGTTCGTCAGAGCGATATTCTGGCTGTTGTCAAATAATCAGGAGGTAATCATATGGCAAAGGAAATCAAATACGGTGCAGATGCCCGTAAAGCACTGGAAAACGGTGTAAATCAGCTTGCAAATACTGTCCGTGTCACACTCGGACCCAAAGGACGCAACGTCGTTCTGGATAAATCGTACGGAACTCCGTTAATCACAAACGACGGTGTCACGATTGCTAAAGAAATCGAACTTGACGATATCTTCGAGAACATGGGCGCGCAGCTTGTTAAGGAAGTAGCGACCAAGACCAATGATGTGGCAGGCGACGGAACCACCACGGCAACGGTCCTCGCACAGGCCATGATCAACGAAGGCATCAAGAACCTTGCTGCCGGCGCAAATCCGATCGTTTTAAGAAAAGGCATGAAGAAAGCAGCAGAGAAGGCTGTAGAAGCCATTGCTTCCCAGAGCAAGCCGATTTCCGGACGCGACCAGATCGCACGTGTTGCCGCCATTTCCGCTTCCGATGACGAAGTCGGCGAGATGGTTGCAGAAGCCATGGAAAAGGTTTCAAAGGACGGCGTCATCACGATCGAGGAATCCAAGACCATGCTGACAGAGCTCGACCTTGTCGAAGGCATGCAGTTTGACCGCGGCTATCTTTCCGCTTATATGTGCACCGACATGGAGAAGATGGAAGCGGTTCTGGATGATCCGTATGTCCTGATCACCGACAAGAAGATCACAAACATCCAGGATATCCTCCCGGTTCTCGAGCAGATCGTACAGAACGGTGCAAAGCTTCTGATTATTGCGGAAGACGTGGAAGGCGAAGCGCTCACCACCCTGATCGTCAACAAACTCCGCGGCACCTTCAGCGTTGTTGCTGTCAAGGCTCCGGGCTACGGTGACAGAAGAAAAGAAATGCTGAAGGACATCGCAGTTCTTACCGGCGGCCAGGTGATCAGCGAAGAACTCGGTCTCGAACTCAAGGATGCGAATATGCAGATGCTCGGACGCGCGAAATCCGTTAAGGTTACGAAGGAAAATACCATCATCGTGGACGGTATGGGCGACAAGAAGGAGATCAGCGACAGAATCTCTTCCATCCGTGCCCAGATCGAAGTTACCACTTCTGATTTTGATAAAGAAAAGCTGCAGGAGCGTCTGGCAAAACTCGCCGGCGGAGTCGCAGTCATCCGTGTCGGTGCCGCTACGGAAACCGAAATGAAGGAAGCAAAGCTTCGTATGGAAGACGCACTGAACGCAACCCGTGCAGCAGTCGAGGAAGGTATCGTCGCCGGCGGCGGCACTGCCTACATCCTTGCCAAGCAGGAAGTCCAGAAGGTTGTCGATGAACTGGACGGAGACGAGAAGACCGGTGCGCGTATTGTGCTGAAGGCCCTCGAAGCGCCGCTTTACTTCATCGCTGACAACGCCGGTGTTGACGGAAATGTCGTGATCAGCAAGGTTACCGAAGCAAAGGCCGGTATCGGATATGATGCTTACAATGATAAATATGTTGACATGGTAAACGCCGGTATCCTCGATCCCGCGAAGGTTACCCGTTCCGCACTGCAGAATGCAGTCAGCGTAGCTTCGTCTCTTCTGACCACCGAGTCTGTTGTCGCTACGATCAAGGAGCCGGCTCCGGCTATGCCCGCAGGAAATCCCGGCATGGGGATGATGTAAGCGTAAACAGTGAGTCAAACAGGATCGCCCAGGGAAGCACTTGTGTTTCCCTGGGCGATTTTGTTTGACGAACGTCGGATATGAGGAATGGAGACATACGAAGGATGTCGGAATTCCGAATATCCCGATCACGGGAGCACGAAGCTCTTGACAATGACCGCAACTTCTATTATAAATATGATTAAGGAAAGTATTTTCCCTGGCACTTAATTAAGGAGTTATTCCTGCATTACGATTAAGGAGGTAACATGAAGAAAACATTTTCCGTACTGTTTATCGCAGTCCTGCTGGCTGCAGCACTTACAGCCTGTACAGGGAAAAAGGTGAAGCTCAGCGCTGAGGATTTCAAGACCAAAGCCGAAAGCGCAGGCCTCACGGTCACAGATGCGTCGGACATCTACACCGACAGCATTTTCACCGGAGCCCAGCTTGCCAAAAGCTCCGACGGATGGTATATCGCCTATCTGAGTATTGACAGCGTGGATGACGCCAAAGAATATTACTATACCTGCAAGACTCATATGGAAGCTCAGAAGACAGGTGCCGGCTCCGCCCAGACGACGGATCATGACGATTACAAAATGTATATGCAGTCTAACGGCGGACGCTTCATGTATTGCGCACAGATTGAGGATACATTCGTCTATGTCGATGAAGACGACACCTATAAGGATGCGATTAAGTCCGTCCTGAAGACCCTCGGCTACTGATTCTTTATCAGGAGCCTTGACGTATTCCTCTTTAAGGAGGATGCAGAAAGGAAAATGAAAAATGAAGAAACGCCGTCTGCGTCTCTCACATTTTCAGATTATTGTTTTCGGGTTCCTGCTCCTGGTTATACTGGGAGCGGGACTTTTGTCGCTTCCCTTCGCATCGAAGGAGAGGGGGAGCGTATCTTTTTTCGACGCGCTGTTCACCTCGGTTTCCGCGACCTGCGTAACGGGACTTGTGGTCCGGGACACTGCTACGACCTGGACCGTTTTCGGCAAAATCGTGATTATCGTCCTGATCCAGATCGGGGGCTTAGGCGTCGTGACGGTTTCCCTGCTGTTTTCGATGATTCTGAATAAGAAAATCGGACTCGCACAAAGGAGTTTGATGCAGGAATCGATCTCGGCCTCGCAGGTCGGCGGCATCGTCAGGCTCACCCGTTTCATTGTCACGGTCGTCGCGGCGACGGAAGTCCTCGGAGGCATCGCCATGTCTCCCGTATTTATCCGCGATTTCGGCTTTCCCAAAGGTCTCGCGCTTTCCTTTTTCCATTCTGTCTCGGCCTTCTGCAACGCAGGCTTTGACTTGATGGGAGAGGCGGCACCGTTCTCGTCCATGACCGCTTATGCCAGAAATGTTCCGATCAACCTGATCCTGGTCTTCCTGATCCTTTTCGGAGGCATCGGCTTCAAGACCTGGGATGATTTCCGGCTTCACAAGCTGAGGCTTCGCCGCTACAGTCTGCAGTCCAAGGTGGTCCTGAGCTTCAGCCTCGGGCTTCTTGTCCTGCCGTTTTTGTATTTTTTCCTGGCGGAAAACAGCAATATGCCGATTGGGGAGCGGATTCTCGCGGCGCTTTTCCAGACGGCGGCGCCCAGAACCGCCGGGATGAATACCACTGACCTGAATGCCCTGTCGGACGGCGGAATCGCACTCACGATCTTCCTGATGCTGATCGGCGGCGCCTCAGGATCCACGGCAGGCGGTATGAAAATCACCACGGTTGCCGTTATGTTTATCGCCGCTTTTTCCGTATTCAGGCAGAAAAAAGAGGTTTCCGCTTTCGGCAGGAGAGTGGATCCCGATTCCGTGCTGAAGGCTTCCGCAGTCATTCTGATGTATCTGATGTTGTGCTTTATCAGCGCGATCGCACTCTGCCGGATCGAGATGCTTCCTCTGAAGACCTGCCTTTTTGAAACAGCCTCCGCCATCGCCACTGTCGGCCTCACGCTCGGTATTACGCCGGGACTGCACACCGCTTCGAAGATCATTCTGATGTTCCTTATGTTTCTCGGAAGAGTCGGCGGGCTCACAGTCATCTTCGCGGCGCTGAATGAAAACAAAGGAAAAGAAGGCAGACTGCCGGTGGAGAATATCAGCATCGGCTGAGCCTAAAAAGATGCTATAACATGAAAGAAGAAAGGATTCAACGGTGAAATCTATCCTGATCGTCGGCATGGGCCGTTTCGGAAAAAGTCTTGCACTAAAATTCACAGAGCTCGGACAGGAGGTCATGGCCATTGACCATAATGAGGACCGGGTGAACAGCGTCCTGCCGTTTGTGACAAACGCCCTCATCGGAGACGCTGCCGACGAAGGCTTCATGCGCACCATCGGTGTCAGCGACTACGACCTGTGTCTGGTCGCCATTGGCGACAATTTCCAGGGTTCTCTCGAAGTCACCTACCTTTTGAAGGAACTCGGCGCGAAATACGTCGTGTCAAGGGCCTCCAGAGATGTGCATGAGAAGTTCCTGCTGAACAACGGC
>CAMVNR010000052.1 GCA_947168905.1 uncultured Lachnospiraceae bacterium | reverse complement strand
TTTTTTGGACTTTTTAATGCGTTATTTATGCTTATCAAGTGGCAAACTCGGGATGCAGCCGGGAGAAGACCGAGGGAATGATCGAAAGCCTGCCGGAGGAGGAACTTCGGGAGATGATCGACGAAGGAAAAGAGATTGAAGTCGTCTGCCATTTCTGCAGCAAAAAGTATGTCTTCCCGGTCGCGGAGCTTGAAGAAATGCTCCGGCGAAAAAAAGAAGGCCCTGCCGGGGAAAGCTAAAAAATTGCAATCTTTATTGAAATTCAGACTGCTTTGTGCTATGCTATAAAAAATAATGCCTGTCAGGGGTACTTGTGCGCCCGTATGGGAAGGAAGTATCGTTCGGCAAAGACGCCTGACGGTACTTCAGGGCCTGATAAAAAGGTATTTTATACAGGAAAGTGAGGATACAGAATGAACGTCTACAAGACAGAAGACATCAGAAACGTCGTGCTTCTGGGACACGGCAGCAGCGGTAAGACAACGCTTGCGGAAAGCATGGCTTTCCTTGGCGGTCTGGTGAGCCGTATGGGAACGGTTACATCCGGCAACACGATCAGCGACTTCGACAAAGAAGAGCAGAAGCGCGGCTTCTCCATGGGTCTGTCGGTTATTCCGATCGAATGGAATAAGAAAAAGATCAATGTACTGGATGCGCCCGGATATTTTGACTTCGTCGGCGAGGCGGAGCAGGGTCTGTCGGCAGCGGACGGTGCGGTTATCGTCGTCAATGCCAAGGGCGGCGTGCAGACCGGTGCGATTAAGGCCTGGGAGCTTTGCGAAAAGTACAACACCCCGCGCATGATCTTCGTTACCGGCATGGATCAGGCGGACGTTGATTTTGAAGATATCGTTTCTGCACTGAAGGACCGTTTCGGCGCCAAGGTCGCTCCGGTTGTCGAGCCGATCAAGGAAGGCGAGAAGCTCACCGGTTATGTAGACGTCATCGAAGGAAAAGGATATAAGTTCCTCGACGCCGGAAAGCGCGAGGAGATCGGAATCCCGGATTCTGCGAAGGCGGGCTTCGAGAGCTGCCATGATTCCCTGATGGAAGCGGTGGCGGAGACCTCCGAGGAATATATGGAGCGTTATTTTGAAGGCGAAGAATTCTCTGAGGAAGAGATCCGCAGCGCCTTAAAGACAAGCGTTGCCGAAGGCGAGATGGCTCCGATTTATGTCGGTGCAGGCGCAACCGCGCACGGCGTTCGTCCGATGATGAACGACTTCTTCGCATACTTCCCGGCTCCGAATCAGACGAAGGCTGTCGGCAAGCTTGACGACGGTTCTGATTATGAAGCAGACTACGACGATACGAAGCAGAAGAGCGTATACGTCTTCAAGACCATGGTCGACCCCTTCATCGGCAAATATTCGATGGTCCGCGTGAAATCCGGTGTGATCAAGACCGATGACGTCCTGTACAACCAGCGCACCCAGAATTCCGAGAAGGTCGGAAAGCTGTACCTGCTGCAGGGCAATAAAACGATCGAGGTTCCGGAGCTTCATTCCGGCGATATCGGCGCGTTTGCAAAGCTGAACGATGCGAAGACCGGCGATACCTACGCTGAAAAAGGCCTCGACGTGACCTATCCTGTGATGGATTTCACGAAGCCCTATACCTATAAGCGCTACATCGTTGCCAACAAGGGCGAGGATGACAAGGTTTCCGCGGCGCTCACCAGAATGATGGCCGAGGACGTGACCCTGAAGGTTGTCAATGACTCCGCGAACCGCCAGCAGCTTCTGTACGCGGTTGGCGATCAGGCGCTTGACATTGTCGTCTCGAAGCTGATGTCCCGTTACAAGGCGGAAATCAAGCTTGAGGAGCCGAAGGTTGCATTCAAGGAGACGATCCTGAAGCAGTCCGATGTGGACAGCAAGTATAAAAAGCAGACCGGCGGACACGGCCAGTACGGACACGTCAAGATGCGCTTCATGCCCTCTGAGGATCTGAATACCGCGTATGTATTCGAGGAGCAGGTCGTCGGCGGAACCGTTCCGAGGAACTACTTCCCCGCAGTTGAAAAGGGTATTGCTGAAGGCGTTCTTGCCGGACCTCTGGCAGGTTACCCGGTTGTCGGCCTCAAGGCAGTCCTCTACGACGGATCCTACCATCCGGTAGACTCCTCCGAGCAGGCCTTCAAGACCGCGACTTCGATGGCTTTAAAGGACGGCTTCATGAAGGCAAATCCCGTGCTTCTTGAGCCGATCATGAATGTCAAGGTTACCGTTCCGAACGACTACACCGGCTCTGTGATGGGCGATCTGAATACCCGCCGCGGCCGTGTGCTGAACATGAACGGTATTGCAGGCGGCAAGACCGTCGTCGAGGCGGAAGTGCCCGAGATGGAAATGTTCGGTTACTGCACCGTGCTTCGTTCGATGACCGGCGGTATCGGCGAGTATGAAGTGAATTTTGATCACTACGAGCAGGCACCGCGCGATGTCCAGGAGAAGGAAGTCGCGAAGCGCGCTGCTGAAAAAGACGAATAAACTCTTCACGGGGACAGGCTGCCTGCCCCCGTGTCACACTTTTGGAGGTTATCTATGCAGAATTATGTAGTTGGCATTGACGTCGGCGGAACCACGATTAAGCTCGCGATCTTCCCGGTCGGCGAGAAGGATATCTGCACCTGGGAAATCGTGACGCCGGTTATGGAGCGCTTCGGCGAGTTCTGGACCGCGATCGGCGAGACTGTTCACGCGAAATTCGAGGAGCTCGGGATTCCCTACGAGCAGCTGAAGGCGGCCGGAATCGGCCTTCCCGGACCGATCCGCGAGGATGGATTCATCCCGCGCTGCGTTAATCTGGGAATGGGCCCCTGCTATCCCGGAAAAGAGCTTGAGAAGGTTCTTGGCGTGCCCTGTGCAGCCAATAATGATGCGAATATCGCGGCACTCGGCGAAGTTTTCTACGGTGCGGCGAAAGGCTATCAGAATGCTGCGCTCTTCACGCTCGGCACGGGTGTCGGCGGCGGCATTATTGTCGGCGGAAAGATTATCAGCGGAAACCGCGGCGTCGGCGGCGAAGTCGGACATTTTGTCGTGAATCCCGACGAAGAGCTGGAATGCAACTGCGGCAATCACGGCTGTCTGGAGCAGTACGCTTCCGCGACCGGCATGGTCCGCTCCGCGAAACGCATTCTGGATGCTTCCGACAGGCCCTCAAGCCTCCGTTCCTTCGAGAACCTGACCGCGAAGGATGTCTGCGATGAAGCGAAAAAAGGCGATGCGCTGGCGCTGGAGGCACTGGAAATCTACGGAAAATACATGGGCATCGCACTTGCGCATATCCAGCTGACCATTGATCCGGACATTTTCATCATCGGCGGCGGTGTGAGCCGCGCGGGACAGATTCTGATCGACGTGCTGGAAAAATATCTGATTAAGTATACGCATATCGCTGAGAAGACGGCCGGAATCGTGCTCGCGTCCCTTGGAAACGACGCCGGCACCTACGGCGCAGCGGCGCTTGCACAGGGCCTTCTGTAATGGAACAGGCCTGTCAGACAGGCCGGATAAATGCTGAAGATCCCGGCTTTGCGGGAAAAGGATACAGCCCCGAAAGTGGTTTTTCGGGGCTCTTTTTAAAAAACGGGATGCGGCTTTTTTTGCTTGTCCGCTCTTTTTTCGGACGGGAAAGCGAAGACAGAGGAGGAAAAACATCATGAAGCTTATTTTACCGGAACACTACGACCCCAGGCTTTCCGTACGCGAGACGCAGGAGGCGATCAAATATATCCGCGACACCTTTCAGAAGGAATTCGGACGCGAGATGAACCTGGAGCGGATTTCCGCGCCGCTGTTTGTAACGAAATCCAGCGGTCTCAATGATAACCTGAACGGCTATGAAAGGCCGGTATCCTTCGATATGCTCTGCGAGCCCGGGGAGGAGATCGAGGTCGTGCAGTCTCTCGCGAAATGGAAGCGCATGGCGCTTCACGAGTATGGCTTTGTACCGGGCGAGGGCCTCTATACCAATATGAACGCGATCCGCCGCGACGAAGAGCCTGACAACCTGCATTCCGTGTATGTGGACCAGTGGGACTGGGAAAAGGTGATTTCAAAGGAAGAGCGGACGATCGAGACACTGCAGGCAACCGTCCGGACCATCTTCAAAGTGATCAAGCACATGGAGCATGAGGTCTGGTATAAATATCCGCAGGCCGTCAAGAAGCTGCCGGAGGAGATCGTCTTTGTCGACAGCGAGGAGCTTCTTCAGAAATATCCGGACAAGACAGCGAAGGAGCGGGAAAACCTGATTACGAAGGAATACGGCTGCGTTTTTTTGCAGCGGATCGGTGAAAAGCTGTCGAACGGAGAACCGCATGACGGGCGCGCGCCGGACTATGATGACTGGCAGCTAAACGGCGATATCCTGTTCTGGTACGAGACGCTCGGCTGCGCTTTGGAGATTTCCAGCATGGGCATCCGTGTCGATGAAGGTTCGCTTCGTGACCAGCTTCGTAAAGCCGGCTGTGAAGATCGTGAAAGTCTCCCCTACCACAGAATGCTGCTTTCCGGCGAGCTTCCGTATACAATCGGCGGCGGCATTGGTCAGTCGCGCCTGTGCATGCTGCTTCTTGACCGCGCTCATATCGGCGAGGTTCAGGCGAGTATCTGGCCGGAGGAGATGAGAAAGGCCTGCCTTTCAGATCATATTATTCTGCTGTAAGCAGGACAGCATTCCGAAAAAGACTGACGGGAGAAAAGCGTTATGGAACTTCTGCAATTTATCGAAAAATCACCGACTGCCTTCCAGGCAGTATCGGAAATGAAGAAAGAGCTTCTGGCATCCGGGGCGAAGGAGCTTTCTGAAAACGAAGCCTGGAACCTTCGGTGCGGACAGGACTATTTTGTGATTAAAAACGACTCTGCGCTGATTGCTTTTTGTATCCCGAAGGAGGACGGCGCCTTCCGTATCTATGCTGCGCATGCGGATTCCCCGAGCTTCAAGATCAAGGAAAACCCGGAGATGCTTGTCGAAGACAGCTACGTGAAGCTGAATGTCGAGCGCTACGGCGGGATGCTGATGGCGCCCTGGTTCGACCGGCCGCTCTCTGTCGCAGGCCGTGTAATCACAGAGCAGGACGGAAAACCGAGGAGTATTCCGGTCAATGTCGACAGAGACCTTCTCCTGATACCGAATCTCGCCATTCATATGAACAGGGAAGCAAACGACGGGCTGAAATACAATGTACAGCAGGACCTTTTGCCGCTCTACGGCGGAATCGAGTCGAAAGGCACCTTCCTGAGGACAGTTGCAGAAGCAGCGGGCGTTCGGGAAGAGGAAATCTTAAGCTATGACCTTTTCCTGTATCCCCGTGTGAAACCGTCGGTCTGGGGCGCAGAGGGTGAATTTATTTCCGCTCCCCGCATCGACGACCTGGAATGCGCCTATGCCGGTCTTCAGGGCTTCCTGAAGGGAAATAAGAATTCCGGTATTTCCGTTTTCTGTATGTTTGACAATGAAGAGGTCGGTTCCGGAAGCATCCAAGGTGCAGGCAGTCAGTTCCTGCGGGATACGCTTGCGAGAATCTCCGAAGCGCTTCACGATACAGAGGAAACAAAAATCCGAAGACTCGCCGCTTCCTTCCTGATTTCCGCCGACAACGGACACGCGGTTCATCCGAATCATCCGGAGAAAACCGATCCGACAAACCGGCCGAAACTGAACGGGGGAATTCTCCTGAAATACTCCGCGAACCTGCGCTATACAACCGACGCAGTCTCCGCGGCGAAGCTGAAGCTTCTTGCGAAAAAGGCCGGCGTTCCGGTGCAGACCTTCTTCAACCGTTCCGATATGATGGGCGGTTCGACGCTCGGGAATATCTCCCTTTCGCAGGTACCGGTTCATTCGGTGGATATCGGACTGGCGCAGCTGGCGATGCATTCCTCCTACGAGACCGCCGGCATCCGGGATTACGAATACTTAAAAGCGCTTGCCGCGGAATTCTTTGACTGAGCTTTATTCCGCTTTTGCAGTAAAACAGTCATATTCCGGCCGGGTACCCTGTGTGCCGGATGGGGCTTACAGAAATGTAAAAATCAAAAGAGTTCTGACGGGCTGGCGCCTATAAAAAGCGGCATGAAGGAAAAAAGAGTGATACGGGAAAGGTGACAAGAATGAAATATACAGCGGTGCTCTGGGATATGGACGGAGTCCTGATGGATTCGGAGCCGCAGCACTGGAGGGCCTGGGAACGGACCTTCCGGGAGCTGTTTCGTATTCCCGCAATTGACTGGGAAGTGTACAAACATACCATCGGCGTACGCTACGAGGTCGTCGCGGATCTTTACGAGAAGCAGTACGGGGTCGACGTGCGCTCGGAAGAAGTGAAAGAACGCTACTTTTTTCACAAGGCGGAAGTGGAGGCGGAAGAGGGCTACCTCTTAATGCCCGGCGTCCGCGAGGTCCTTTCCGATCTTATGAGCCGCGGGTACCGTATGGCGGTGGCGTCTTCCTCTTCTCTTTCGGATATCGAGCGCTTTGTGAATGCGAGCGGCCTTTCGGACTGCTTTGACCTGCTGTTTTCCGGAGAAAAGGCACCGAATTCCAAGCCTGCGCCGGATACCTTCCTGCTCGCTGCCAAAGAACTCGGCGCGAAGCCGGAAGAATGCATCGTGGTCGAAGACTCCGAGAACGGCGTGCGCGCAGCAAAAGCTGCCGGGATGGCCTGTATCGGCCTTCAGAATCCCGGCTCCGGCGATCAGGACCTTTCAAAGGCCGATATTATTGTGCAGGATCTTCGTCGGGTATCCAGGTTGATCTGACGAAAAACGGAGATAGTTAAGCGCTATGGAAAAAGCATTGATAGCCATGAGCGGCGGCGTGGATTCGAGCGTCGCCGCCTATCTAATGAAAGAAAAAGGCTTCGACTGTATCGGCGTCACCATGAAGCTTTTCGCAAATGAAGACATCGGACTCGCTAAGGACTACAGCTGCTGCAGCCTGGAGGATACGGAGGACGCCAGGTCGGTCGCGTTCCGGCTCGGGATGCCCTACTATGTCTTTAATTTCAAAGGAGACTTCGAGAAGAACGTGATCGACCGTTTCATCGAAGCCTATGAATGCGGACGGACGCCGAACCCCTGCATCGACTGCAACCGGTATCTGAAGTTTGCTTCCCTGTATGAGAAGGGACGGGTGCTCGGGTGCGAATATGTCGTGACGGGGCATTATGTACGAAGGACTCTGGACCCCGGGACCGGACGATTCCTGCTGAAAAAGGGCCTCGACCCGATGAAGGACCAGAGCTATGTGCTGTGGTCACTCACGCAGGAGCAGCTGCGGCACTCGCTTTTTCCTTTAGGGGAAATGACGAAGGATGAGGTTCGGCGCCTCGCCTCAGACCAGGGCTTTATCAACGCGAAAAAGCACGACAGCCAGGATATCTGCTTCGTCAGCGGAGCCTACACGGACTTTATTAGGAGCCGCACCGGGAAGGAATATCCCGAGGGCGATTTCATTGATGAAGCGGGCAATGTGCTCGGACGCCATAAGGGAATTATTCACTATACCCTCGGGCAAAGGAAGGGCTTCGGACTTTCCTTCCCGCAGCCGATGTATGTGAAGAAGATCGATGTCGGGAACAATACGGTTACGCTCGCGCCGAATGCGTCTCTTTTCTCGAGAGAGCTCGTGGCTTCGGACCTGAACTGGATTCAGATTCCCGGAATCCGGGATGAGATTCGCGTGCGTGCGCGCGTCCGCTATCATCATAAGGAGCAGCCGGCGACGGTGACACCCATTGAGGATGGCCGCATCCGCGTCGTTTTCGACGAACCGCAGCGTGCGATCACCTCCGGCCAGTCGCTTGTAATGTATGACGGCGACACCGTGGTCGGCGGAGGAATTATCGAATAGAGGGTATAAACCATGAATTTTGACTTCCTGTTTTTTTTGAACAGTATCCTTTTCGGAATCGGCCTTGCCATGGACGCGTTTTCGGTCTCTCTCGTACGCGGACTCCTGGAACCCGGGATGAGCGGGAAACGGATGGGACTGATCGCCGGAACCTTCGCACTGTTCCAGATCGGAATGCCGCTTCTTGGCTGGCTTTTTGTCCGCCTGCTGGTAGAGCGCTTTCAGGTTCTTGAGAAATTTACCCCATGGGCGGCGCTTCTTCTGCTTCTCTATATCGGGATCCAGATGATCTTAGAGGCGGTTAAGAAGAATAAAGCGGGGCAGGAAAAGGATGAGGAAGAAGCTGACAGCTTCGGCATTGGGAAGCTTCTTGTTATGGGCGTTGCGACTTCCATTGACGCGCTGTCCGTCGGCGTGACTATTGATGAACTCCCCTGGGAGATGGCGCTCGTGGAATCCGTCATCATCGGCGTCGTAACCTTTGCGATCTGTCTTTTCGGAATCCGCCTCGGCGCCGCTTTCGGAACCCGCTTCAAAAAGCAGGCGGGCGTGATCGGCGGCGTGATCCTGATCGGCATCGGTCTCGAGATCTTTATCAGGGGCGTTTTTTTCTAGAAATGATACAGGGAGGCCGCCATGGCTGTACTTTTGCTTATAGAGGACGATCGGTATCTGCAGCGGGACCTTCGGCTCCTTCTTAAGAAGGAAGGCTATGAACTCCTGCAGGCTGCGGATATTTTTACGGCGAAGCAGACGATCCTTTCCGCTTCCGACATTTCCCTGATCCTGCTGGATTTGTGGCTGCCGGACGGAAACGGACTGGAGCTTCTGCCCTGGATCCGTGAGAAGACCCACGTTCCATTGCTGATCCTCTCGGCTGCCGACGACGAACCCTCGGTGATCCGGGGGCTCGAGGAGGGCGCAGACGACTATATTACAAAGCCTTTCAGGAAGGCGGAGCTCCTGTCAAGAATCCGCGCCAACCTGCGGCGGCTCGAGTACCGGAAGGAGAAGACGATCCTGCTTGCGGGGGATCTGATGCTGAATCCCTTCACACATGAAGTGCGTCTGAAGGAACAGCCGGTTCCGCTGACGGCCGCGGAATTCCGGTTGCTTGAAAGCTTTATGGAAAATCCGGGGATTCTCCTGTCCCGCGAACGCATTCTTACAATGTCGGCGCATGACTTTCTGGAGGAGGATCTGGAAGAAAACACCCTGAATGTGCGGATCAGCCGGCTCCGTGCGAAGATCGGCCCGGGGCTGATTGAGACCGTGCGGGGCTTAGGCTACCGCTTTACCGGAGAAGTCCGCAGAATATACGGAGGTCTGTAATGAATCAGAATGCGAAAAGAACTGTTTTGGCGCTGCTCTTTGCGGCGGCTTTCTGCATCCTTTTGCTTCCCCTGCTACCTTTTCATCTCCAGGGCCGTTTCCTGATGATTCGGGAGACGGCCTTTCTCGGAAGGATTCATGAGGCGCATCCGGAGTGGGAGGCGGAAATTCTTGTAATGCTGTTTGAGCCCTCAGACAGCGAGGAAGAAATCCGGGCGGGAGAACAGGTCTTTCTTGAAAACGGCTACACCAGGAAGGGACCGGGAATTCTTGAGGGCAGACTCCTTCAGAAAAAAACACTTCTTATCGGATGCTGCGCTTCACTGATCCTTACTGCAGCGCTGATGTTCCTCCTCGGGCGGCTTTGGAAACTGCAGGAAAGGGAAGTCGCGGGCCTGTCCCGGCTGAACGAGACGCTTTCAGAAGAGCTTCGGGAAGTTTCGGGCCTCAGAAAGCAGATTATCCGCCTCCGGGAGTTTATTGAAAATATTGCGCATCAGATCAAGACGCCGGTTGCCCGGGCAATGACCTCGATGGAGCTTCTGAAAGATGAGGCGGAGGAAGAAGCGGGTGCCCGGGAGCACATTCTCCCGGACTTCCTGCGGCCGCAGGCGTTGTTCGAAAGACAAAGGAAAGAGGAGAAAAAGGAAGCGTACGCGGAGCGTATCTCGGAATCGATCTCCCATCTCGAGGAAATCCGGAAGCTTGTGGAGAAGCTTCTTACCATCGGCCGCATGGAGGCCGGAGAAGTGATTTTTACAGCGGATCCGATCAGTCTGCCCGCGATGCTTGCGGAAGTGCTGGCGGAGATTCCCGAAGGAGAAGACCGGCCGGTGCTTTACCAGGATCCGCCGGACGGCACTTTTATCTGGCACGGAAGCTACAGCTGGACCCGCGAGGCGCTGAGGAACCTTATAGGGAACTGCATAGAGCACGGGAAGGGAGAACAGCCCATAGAGATTACTCTTTTGGAAACACCGGAGGAGTTCCGGATGACGATTCGTGACCATGGCCCGGGATTTGCGGAAGAAGATCTTCCGTACATTTTTGACCGCTTCTACCGGCCGCAGGAGGAGAAGAAGGGGCATGTCGGCCTCGGCCTGAACCTCGCGAAGCTCATCATTACCGGCGAGAAGGGGGAACTCATCGCCGGCAACCATCCGGAGGGCGGCGCTGTCTTCACGCTCTTCCTGCCCCGCTTCCGTGAGATGAAGTAGCGGCCGATCTTCCCCCAAAAGGCCCCCGAGGTTTTCGGCTGATCAGGCGGTTCTTTTTGAAGCCTGGTAAGGTTTCTGTAAGGTTCGCATGCTATACTGTTTGCAGAAACTTGGAAAGGGGGGCTGCAATGTGACAGAACTTTTGCTGTGTGGCATGAAAAGACGCCGGAAGGATATCGCGTATATCGTTCTGGTGAGCTTCATTGCCACTTTTTTCATGTCCGGTGTGCTGATGTTTCAGAGCATTCTGGACGCATACGTGACAGAGAAGAACAGGGATACCTACGGCGACTGGGTGATTGCCGCCGCGACCGATGCGGTTTCACATGCCTATCTTACGGAAAAAGGCAGCATTTCGGCAGGTGTGAAACTGTGTACGGAAGATGGTAAATTTGTTCCGAAAAATATCGGAAGCGTTTCCGATGAACTTCAGTCGTTCGGGCGGATTCACCTGTATGAAGGCCGGATGCCTGAGAACCGTACGGAAGTCGCCTCAGACCTCCAAACGCTGCAGAAGCTTGGGTACAGCTATGATCTCGGGCAGACCATTACGGTTTATTACAATGCGGCGGATTCGGGAGAGGAACCGGACATCCGGGAGAAAAACTACACTTTGGTCGGGACAGTGAAGCCGTTCAACCAGCTCTGGGTCCAGGGCGAGGCAGTGAAGTACCCGGATCTTCTGGTAACGGAGGAGGAGCTTCAGAGTTTCGGAAAAGAAACAGTGACAAGCTGGTTTTACCGTCTGGATCCGTCGCTTCCCGAGATCGACGTGACGGAGTTTATCGATTCACTGCAGTCTGCGATGCTGTCGGAACCGCTGATTTTCAACAGCTATGTGTACGACATCGATATCTGGGACGGTGAAGGAAACTACAATACCGTGATCGGTATGATGATCGTGCTCGCGGTGGTTTCGATCGTCTTTGTGCTTTCCGCATATGTTGACAAACGGCGCGCCGCATACTACCGGCTCCGGATGATCGGATGCGGGCGCTTCGCCCTGAACGGGATCATTGCCGCAGAATGCGGTCTTCCGGCGCTGATTCCGGCGCTTCTTGCGCTGGGCTTCTCGTATCTTGCAGGCGCTGTCATCTGCCGGATGATTGCAGACTCTGTAGGGCTTCAGGGCTTTTTCGGCTTTGAACCCCCCGTGTTTTTCCTGCAGCTTTCGGCGGTACTCGGCACTGTCATGGCCGCAGTTCTTGTGACCATGCTCCGGACTTCGGACAAAAGAATCGCGCAGGAATCGAGAACGCTTTCCGAAAAGGAAATCCTTAGGCTCAGGAAGTCGCTTCCGAAGCTGCTGTCACCGGAGAAGGAACTGTTCCGAAGACAACGGATCCTGAACCCCGCACGCATGATTGCGTCGTTCCTTTTTTCCGTCATCGTGACGATGTTCCTGGCGATGTGCCTTCGAAATGTGGTCGGCGCGATCAGAACGGCAAAAAGTACCGCAGCGGAACCGGATTATGTCATCTCCATCCGGAATCCGGAGGAGATCGCTCGGAAATACGATTCTGTCGCGGACGACGGAACGGTATATGAGACCGATCCGGAGTTTAAGGATTTCAGAAGGTCTTATTTCAATCCATACTATGGGCCGACAGATGAGGAGCTCCTGTATCTTCGGTCGGTACCCGGAGTCTCGGAGATGGAGGGCTCTGTATGGGACAGCTGGCATCTCCTTCGCTGGGACGGGATTGAGAACAGCCCCAGAGAACGTGAAATCAGCGGTGAAATGCGTGTCGATAATATCGTGTACAGGAAACAGGTCAATGAATTCTTTGCCGGCGTGAATACCGTGACAGATCTTCGTTTCATGAAGAAGTACTTCAGCGACCTCGGAGAGTTCTTCCCGGAGACGGATTATGAAGCTTTCGAGGATGGCAGGCTCTGTTTTGTGATCGGGAAAAACGGGTCCCGGATGGATTATGAAACGGGGGAGATGATTACCCTTCCGGATGAGACGCTTCAGGACGGCGACCTCCTGACGATTTTCAGCGAAAACAATGAGGAGGGCCTTCAGATTCCGGTGCGGATCGTGGAAAATGATTCCATCCGCTTTGATTACTATTATACCGTTAACCGCGGAGGACTCCCCATCTTTATCTCTGAAAAGACGGCGGAGGCACTGCGGCAGCTCGAAACCCCGCTTCCGGAATTCCGGGAAAACCACTTTCTGCTTCGGTTTGACCGCTTCTCGTCTTTTGAAGCAACCGATAAGGTGCTCGCGGCTTTTGTCAGCGGGAGACCAAACAGCGACTATAAAAACAATGCAGAAGGAAAGCGTTATTCCATGCAGGAGAATGTCGTTCGTCCGCTGCTGATTTTCGGATCGCTGATGCTGATGACGATCGCGGTTTTTCTGATCGTCCAGCGAAACCTCTCAGAGATCCGCTGCCGGCAGAGCCTTGGCAGCATACAGCGCTTCCGCCGGATCGGCATGCAGGCGCGCGAAGTCAGGATACGGCTGCTCTTTTCCGAAGCCTTTGAATCCAGAGCGGTTTTGGCCGGACTTCTGGGCTGGCTCCTGTACAGCACACTGCGGACCTTTATCACGGAGAAAAAGACGCTGGGAGGCCCGCAGAATGCACGTTCTTTCTGTAATCTTACGAAATCCTGGACGCAGAATCCATACCTGATGACTCTTGACAGCCTGCTGTCACTCAATACGCTCTTTACTGTACTGGCAATTCTGCTGTTCTTTGTGATCCTGACGCTGTTCTGTTACGAAATCAGCCGGAAAACGGCGCAAAATGAGGAGGTTCTATGAAAGACAATATTATTCTGGAAGCCCTGGATATCAGTAAAACCTATCACAGCTCGGAAATCGAGGTGGAAGCGCTGAAACCCTGCAGCCTGTCTTTTACGAAAGGAGAATTTACAGCGGTCATCGGGAAATCCGGTTCCGGGAAAACGACGCTTCTGCACCTTCTCGGGACACAGGATGTGCCGGATCAGGGAGAGATCCTGCTCGGAGGGAAAAGCATCCTGAACCTTTCCGACAGCGCTCTTTCCCGTGTCCGCCGCCGGAAGATCGGCTTTGTTTACCAGGACTACAGTCTCTTCCCGGAATACACGGCCTATGAGAATATCGTCCTTCCGATCCGGTTGGACGGACGGAAGGAAGAGACGGCGGAAATCGAGGGAATTATGGAGACCCTCGGCATTACCCACTGCCGGGACAAATTCCCGAATGAAATGTCCGGCGGCGAGCAGCAGCGCACGGCAATCGCGCGGGCGCTTGCGATTAAGCCTGCGGTCATCCTCGCAGACGAGCCGACGGGAAATCTGGATGCGGAGAACAGTCTTGAGGTGATTCGGCTTCTTTCGCAGGCGTCGAAACGCTATGACCAGACGATCATCATGGTAACGCATGACCGGGAGGCTTCCTCCTACGCCGACCGTGTACTGAGGATCCGTGACGGCGTTGTCAGCGCGTGAAGGGGGACAGCTGTACATGACAGAGCTTGTGATTCGCGGGTTGAAGCGCCGCCGGAAGGATATCGTATATATCGTTCTGGTGAGCTTTATTGCCACATTTTTCATGTCCGGCGTGCTGATGTTTCAGAGCATCCTGGACTCCTACGTGACGGAGAAAAACCGGGACACCTACGGCGACTGGGTGGTTGCCGCCGGGTCGCCCGAGGTTTCACATGCGTATCTCACGGAGAAGGGCAGCATCTCGACATCTCTCAGCCTTTGTACGGAAGAAGGGAATCTCCTTCCGAAATGGCTCGGAAGCATCTCGCAGGAACTCCTGTCGTTCGGGCGGATCCATCTGTATGAAGGGCGGATGCCGAAGAACAGTACGGAGATCGTTTCGGACCTGCAGACCCTGCAGAAGCTCGGATACAGCTATGACCTGGGGCAGATCATTACCATTCACTGGAACGCGGCCGGGGGAGAACTGCCGGGAGTCCGGGAGAAAAGCTACACTTTGGTCGGAACGGTGAAGCCGTTTAACCAGCTCTGGATCAAGGGTGCAGAAATACGGTATCCGGACCTTCTGGTGACGGAAGAGGAGCTTCAGAGTTTCGGGGAAGAGATTACAACAAGCTGGTTTTACCGTCTGGATCCCTCGCTCCCCGAGATTGACACGACGGAGTTTTTTGATTCACTGCAGAAACGCTTTCCGAAAGTGCCGCTGACGTTCAACGGTTATGTGTACGGCAGCAGCATCTGGGGCAGCGAAGGAAACTACAATGCCGTGATCGGGATGATGATCGTGCTCTCGGTGGTATCGATCGTCTTTGTGCTCTCCGCTTACGTTGACAAACGGCGGGCCGCGTACTACCGGCTCCGGATGATCGGATGCCCGCGCACGAGGCTGAATGGGATCATCGCCGCAGAATGCGGTCTTCCGGCGCTGATTCCGGCGCTTCTTGCGCTGGGCTTCTCGTATCTTGCCGGCGCAAGTATCTGCCGGATCATCGCAAAGTCCGTAAACCTTCACGGGTTTTTCGGCTTTGAGCCTCCGGTGTTTTTCCTGCAGCTTGCGGCGATACTCGGGACGGTTTCGGCGGCGGTGCTTCTGACTATGCTCCGGACTTCGGACAGAAGGATCGCGCAGGAATCGAGGGCACTTTCCGGGAAAGAGATCCGAAGGCTCCGAAAGGCGCTCCCGAAGCTGTCTTTACCGGAGAAGGACCTGTTTCGAAGACAGCGGATCCTGCACCCTGCGCTCCGGATTGCGTCGCTTCTTTTTTCCGTCATCGTGACGATGTTTCTTTCGATGTGTCTCCGGAATGTGGTCGGCGCGATCAGAACGGCAAAAAGCGCCGCGGCGGAACCGGACTACGTCATCTCCATCCGAAATCCGGAAGTGATCGCACGGAAATACGACTATGTCTCGGAAGACGGAACTGTTTTCGAGACAGATCCGGATTCTCCCGGTTCTCAGAAGGATTATTACGATCCCTATTATGGGCCGACAGACGAGGAACTTCTGTATCTTCGGTCCGTACCAGGAGTCTCAGGGATGGAGGGGTCTGTATGGGACAACTGGCACCTTCTGCGCTGGGAAGGGATCGAGGACAGTCCGAGGCCGCTCGAAGCCCGATATACCGTCGATCAGATTGTCTATACGGAGCAGGTGAATGAATTGTTTGCAGGCGTGAATACCGTCACGGACCTTCGCTTTCTGAAGACATATTTCAAGGAGCGCGGAGAGTCCTTCCCGGAGGAGGATTATGAAGCCTTCAAGGATGGCAGGCTCTGTTTTGTGCTGGGAAATAACGGATCCCGGCTGGATATTGAAACGGGGGAGATGATTACGGTTCCTGATGAGACCCTTCAGAACGGAGAGCTTTTGACGATTTTCAGCGAGAACAATGAGGAGGGTCTTAAGATTCCGGTACGGATCGTGGAAAATGATGCGCCTCTTTGGAGTGAGTACTTTACGGTGAACCGCGAAGGGCTTCCCGTCTTTATCTCTGAAAAGACGGCGGAGGCACTGCGGCAGCTCGAAACCCCGCTTCCGGAATTCCGGGAAAACCACTTTCTGCTTCGGTTTGACCGCTTCTCGTCTTTTGAAGCAACCGATAAGGTCCTCGCGGCTTTTGTCAGCGGTAAACCAAACTCCGAGTATTTCAACAATGCAGAAAGGAAGCGCCATACCATACAGGAGAATGTCGTTCGTCCGCTGCTGATTTTCGGCTCCCTGATGCTGATGACAATCGCAGTTTTTCTGATCGTCCAGCGAAACCTCTCGGAAATCCGCTGCCGGCAGAGTCTTGGCAGCATGAGGCGCTTCCGCCGGATTGGCATGCAGGCGCGCGAAGTCAGGATACGGCTGTTTGCTTCCGAAGCATTTGAATCCGGCGCGGTTTTTGCGGGTTTCTCCGCCTGGATTCTGTGGAGCACGCTGCAAAGCTTTATAACGCACAAGAAGACGCTGGGCGGTCCGCATGACGAAGCTGCGTTCTGCAATCTTACGAAATCCTGGACGCAGAATCCATACCTGATGACTCTTGACAGCCTGCTGTCACTCAATACGCTCTTTACTGTACTGGCAATTCTGCTGTTCTTTGTGATCCTGACGCTGTTCTGTTACGAAATCAGCCGGAAAACGGCGCAAAATGAGGAGGTTCTATGAAAGACAATATTATTCTGGAAGCCCTGGATATCAGTAAAACCTATCACAGCTCGGAAATCGAGGTGGAAGCGCTGAAACCCTGCAGCCTGTCTTTTACGAAAGGAGAATTTACAGCGGTCATCGGGAAATCCGGTTCCGGGAAAACGACGCTTCTGCACCTTCTCGGGACACAGGATGTGCCGGATCAGGGAGAGATCCTGCTCGGAGGGAAAAGCATCCTGAACCTTTCCGACAGCGCTCTTTCCCGTGTCCGCCGCCGGAAGATCGGCTTTGTTTACCAGGACTACAGTCTCTTCCCGGAATACACGGCCTATGAGAATATCGTCCTTCCGATCCGGTTGGACGGACGGAAGGAAGAGACGGCGGAAATCGAGGGAATTATGGAGACCCTCGGCATTACCCACTGCCGGGACAAATTCCCGAATGAAATGTCCGGCGGCGAGCAGCAGCGCACGGCAATCGCGCGGGCGCTTGCGATTAAGCCTGCGGTCATCCTCGCAGACGAGCCGACGGGAAATCTGGATGCGGAGAACAGTCTTGAGGTGATTCGGCTTCTTTCGCAGGCGTCGAAACGCTATGACCAGACGATCATCATGGTAACGCATGACCGGGAGGCTTCCTCCTACGCCGACCGTGTACTGAGGATCCGTGACGGCGTTGTCAGCGCGTGAAGGGGGACAGCTGTACATGACAGAGCTTGTGATTCGCGGGTTGAAGCGCCGCCGGAAGGATATCGTATATATCGTTCTGGTGAGCTTTATTGCCACATTTTTCATGTCCGGCGTGCTGATGTTTCAGAGCATCCTGGACTCCTACGTGACGGAGAAAAACCGGGACACCTACGGCGACTGGGTGGTTGCCGCCGGGTCGCCCGAGGTTTCACATGCGTATCTCACGGAGAAGGGCAGCATCTCGACATCTCTCAGCCTTTGTACGGAAGAAGGGAATCTCCTTCCGAAATGGCTCGGAAGCATCTCGCAGGAACTCCTGTCGTTCGGGCGGATCCATCTGTATGAAGGGCGGATGCCGAAGAACAGTACGGAGATCGTTTCGGACCTGCAGACCCTGCAGAAGCTCGGATACAGCTATGACCTGGGGCAGATCATTACCATTCACTGGAACGCGGCCGGGGGAGAACTGCCGGGAGTCCGGGAGAAAAGCTACACTTTGGTCGGAACGGTGAAGCCGTTTAACCAGCTCTGGATCAAGGGTGCAGAAATACGGTATCCGGACCTTCTGGTGACGGAAGAGGAGCTTCAGAGTTTCGGGGAAGAGATTACAACAAGCTGGTTTTACCGTCTGGATCCCTCGCTCCCCGAGATTGACACGACGGAGTTTTTTGATTCACTGCAGAAACGCTTTCCGAAAGTGCCGCTGACGTTCAACGGTTATGTGTACGGCAGCAGCATCTGGGGCAGCGAAGGAAACTACAATGCCGTGATCGGGATGATGATCGTGCTCTCGGTGGTATCGATCGTCTTTGTGCTCTCCGCTTACGTTGACAAACGGCGGGCCGCGTACTACCGGCTCCGGATGATCGGATGCCCGCGCACGAGGCTGAATGGGATCATCGCCGCAGAATGCGGTCTTCCGGCGCTGATTCCGGCGCTTCTTGCGCTGGGCTTCT
>CAMVNR010000051.1 GCA_947168905.1 uncultured Lachnospiraceae bacterium | reverse complement strand
TGACACGAGGATTTTCAGTCCTCTGCTCTACCAACTGAGCTATCTGGGCGAATAGATGAAAAAGCTAATAAATAATAAAACGAATTGGAAACGCGTTGAATGCTTGCATTCACAAGCGTTGATAATTTGTTTTATTTGTTTGACGCCTTGGCGTCAAACGGGTCATCGGATAGATCGAAGATCTAGACGATGGGCGTTTAATAGCTCTACCGACCAAATCGAAGATTTGGACGATGGGCGTTTTTACTACTAGATAAGTTATCTTATCTGAATAGCGGGAGTAGGATTTGAACCTACGACCTTCGGGTTATGAGCCCGACGAGCTTCCAGACTGCTCCATCCCGCGATAACATTTATGTTTATGAGCTACTTACCTCAATCATTCGCCTTCGGCTTCATATTTCGGTAAGTTAAAATGCTCGTAAACTCGCACGGCACTCGCATATTTTCTTCAAAAATATGCTGTTGCCGTCACAAATTTATTATATAAATTTGTGATTTTAAATGGATGGAGGTGGATTCGAACCACCGAAGCAATTTGCAGCAGATTTACAGTCTGTCCCCTTTGGCCACTCGGGAATTCGCCCAAAATGTCCTGACGAATGAAGATAATATCACATCCTTTGCGAAAATGCAAGCACTTTTTTAAAAAACTTTCGAATCCTTTATTTCCTTGCGAACAAAAAGCCCTGCTGCCGGCGGATATGATGCTTCTTCCTGAACTCCGGGAGCGCTTTCTGGCCCTCTTCCGTAACGGGGCAGATCCAGCGGCCGGAAAAAAGATGTGTCTGCATCATCACGAGGCGGATCGGCTCGTCAGCATAGCAGCTTGCGAAGACTGCGAGGAAAGGCGCTTTCACCGCAAAAGCCATGATAAAGAGCAAAGGAAGCACCATGATATACATGAAGGCGATTTCGAGAATGGTTCCGGTCATCGCATCCCCGGATGCACGGTACGTGTCATTATGCAGCCAGTTCATCATGCGGATCACGATCACGACAGCGAAGATCAGTATCATTCCCTTTGCAATTTCAAGCGATTCCCCCGACAGCCCGAAAGCTTTGAAGATCGGCGTCCTTAACAGTACCACAAGAACGGCGATGACCGCGATAAACCCAGCGCACATATAGATAATTCTTTTGGCGTTCCGGTACGCTTCCTCCAGCCTTCCCGCCCCGACGGCTTTTCCGACCAGAATCGACGAAGCCTGGGAGAAGCCGACAAAAAAGCCGATATACAGGCCTTCCATGGTCCTGAAGACGGCGATGGCCGCGATCGCCTCCTCCGACTGGCGTCCGAGCACAATATTCATAATCGCGATCGAGACGCCGATGGCGAGCTCGTTGCAGATGATCGGAAAGCATTTGCGGAAATACTCCCCGAAGTGGATCCGGTCCCAGCGGAAATGCTCCCGCAGCATAAAGAGGTAACGGTAGCCCCGTGCGCGCGCGATCAGGATAATCACGGCGAAATTCACCGCGTTTGCCGTGAGCGTCGCGATGGCTGCGCCGCGTACCCCCAGCGCCGGTGCGCCGAGATGTCCGCCGATCAGAAGATAATTCAGAAAGACATTGGTCAGGACGGAAACGATGGATGCCACGAGCGGTATTTTCACACGCTCCGTAGACCTTAGAAGCAGGCTTGCCGCCATGGACAGCACGACAAAGGGATAGCCGAAGCCGGCAATCTTCAGATACGGAATTCCGATTTCCTGGATGGCCGTCTTATCGGTGTACAGCCGCATGACTGCCGAAGGAAAGGCCGCAGCAAGTACGGAGAAGATGATTCCGACGAGAAGCATACAGGACATGGTCATTCCGAACGAGCGGTTCAGTCCGCGTTCGTCCTTCGCACCCCAGTACTGCGCGAGGAACAGGCCGCCGCCGCCCATGAAACCGAAATAGCATGAGCCCATCAGCGAGCTGAACTGACCGCATAAGCCGACCGCTCCGACCGATTTTTCCCCGAGTTTCCCGATCATCATTGTATCGAGCATACTTCCCGTTGTCGTCAGCAGGTTCTGAAGGGCAACCGGAACCGCAATGACTGCCACCGCTCTGATAAAACTGCCCCAATTGAATCTGCCTGGTTCTGTTCTTGTCATGATCCAGAATTTCTCGCTTCCATTCTTTATTTCCGGCCGGATTTAACCAGTTCTTCTTCAAATTTCTCCGGATGCTTCAGGTAATAGTCCTGATGCTCCTCTTCCGCTTCATAGAATGTACTGAAGGGGAGCAGCTTAACCGCCGTCTTCTTTCCGCTTTTCTCTTCTATTTTCCGGATGGCGGCCTGTGCCTTCTCCTTCTGCTCTTCATTCACATAGAAAATCGCCGGCGAATAGGAAAAGCCGCGATCAATAAACTGGCCTTCCCCGTCGTAGGGATCGATATTCTCGAAGTAGATTTCCAAAAGGAGGTCAAAAGGCACTTTTTCCGGATCGTACTCCAGCATAATCGTCTCGCGATGACCGGTTTTCTGTGCCTTTACATCCTGATAAGAGGGGTTTTCCTCTTCGCCTCCCGAATAACCGCACCGTACCTTCTCTACACCGTAAAGCTGATAGATCGGTGTGACGCACCAGAAGCATCCGCCTGCAAAATATGCTTTCATCCTCTGTCCTCCAAAAACAAGCCGCTGTCTGTTAAGCAGATGAATTATAGCATGCTTTATAAGAAAAAGAAAGCCAAACTTAGATGCGTTTCCCTGTTTTTGAAGACGGCTTACCGAGGCCGTCTGTATCTAATTTGATAGATCAGATCATCGCATCATCTGGATAATATAATAAAAAAACAAATACTTTCTGCTTGCTTTTCTGCCGGTTTGTGCTATGATTATTATACAATGTGAAATTGCATTCTGATTTCTCATAATGATTGCGAGGTGCACTATGCAGTACGATAAGGATCTGATCGCCGGAAAGCTTCGGCGCTGGGAGAAATACATGGATGATTATCGTCTCCCGGACTGGGACGATATCCCGAATTTCGGCCTGTATATGGAACAGGTCGTTTCTCTTCTTTCGGAATATCTGGACTATCTTCCGCCCGAACTGAAAAAAGAGCAGTTCATTACCGCTGCCACCATCAACAATTATGTCCGGAAGGAAATTATGCCGGAGCCTGTCAAAAAGCGTTATTACCGGCTGCATATTGCGTACCTGATTATCATCTGCACGCTCAAGCAGAGCCTCAGTATCCAGACCATCACCACCGTCATCCCCGTCGGTCTGTCGGAGCAGGAGCTCAAAACGCTGTATAATGCTTTCGCGGAGAGGCAGCGGCTGACGGCTGTCTACTTTGTCGAACAGGTGCGTGAAGCGGCAGGACCGATTCTCGATCACGAGGGCCCCGCTTCCGCTATCGCCGCCAAAGATACGGCCGACCTGATTATCTCCTCCGCAATTGTCAGTTCCTTTACCAAGCTTCTGGCGGAAAAGCTGCTGCTTCTCAACGGAAAAACCCTGGAGGACGGCGGAGACATTCTGGTAAAGGCCAGAAAATCCTGATCCCTGGGCGGCCTCATTCTGGGATTGTCTGCATTCGTGAAACCGGCATACACTTAAGGCGTATGCCGGTTTTTCTTGCTCCCGGGCCACAAAAAACAAGCCTGCCGGACACGCCGTAAAGGCGCGGGAATGGCAGGCTTATTTTTTCTTCAAACGGCTGTCCGTTCCGGTCCGAAGAAGCGTTTTTTTGCGGCTTATTCGACGTCGCGTGTCGCGATCATATCCACGCCTGTTCCGGCGACATTTTCCCGCACGACATCGCCGATATGAACCGGCGCTTCGACAACAAGGTCCTTAATGTCCTTTATAACGTCGAAAATCATGCCTTTCGGGATGTCTGAGGCAGTTTTGACGGATACCATCGCCATGGAGCCATGAGCCCCGGAAACGGGCAAAGAGGACGTCACAATACGTGTCGGATTCGTCACTTCCTTCCGCCCGTAAGCGTCGCCGCGGGGACAGGTGTTTCCGGAAACGGAAAGCACTTTTCCTTCATCATCCAGTGTTACGGTCAGCATACAGCCCATCGGGCAGTTGATGCAAATCAGATTTCTTTCTTCCATGATCACGCCTCCTCTACCCGGATGCTAATCTGTCCGACCGGTCCGTGCTTTTCAAACATGGACTTCTTAAGCACCAGCTCCTCCATTTCGCCCGGCGCCATGACCTGGCGGCGGCGGTGAATCACGCGCTCATCGTCCAGGTACAGATCGACAAAGCGGTTTTTCATCACAGCGCCCACACGGAAGCGGAGCGTCACGGTATCATTCATCTTCGCGGGATCCAGTGTCGCGGGAACCGTATAGCGCGGTCCTCCGGTAAAGCTGATCGCAACTTCATTTGAGCGTTCTTCCTTAAGCTCTCCCCTGACAAAGGCTGCCGCGTTTCTTCCGGCGGAAGCCGCTTCTTCGGAAACATCGTCCACCAGATCATGAACATGCAGCACATTGCCCGCCGCGAAAATACCGGGAACCGAGGTCTCGAGGCTCTCATTGACCACCGGTCCGTTGGTGACCGGCGAGAGGGCGACGCCCGCCTGGCGGGACAGCTCGTTCTCCGGAAGGAGTCCGCAGGACAAAAGAAGCGTATCGCAGCTGTAATGCTCTTCCGTCCCGGGAATCGGTTTATTATGGGAATCGACCTCCGCAATGGTCACGCCGGTTACCCGGTCTTTTCCCTCGATATCCACAACCGTATGAGAAAGCTTCAGCGGAATTCCGAAGTCGTCGAGGCACTGGACGATATTCCGCTTCAGTCCGCCGCTGTAAGGCATCAGCTCCGCGACCACCTTGACCTTCGCGCCTTCCAGCGTCATTCTGCGCGCCATGATGAGTCCGATATCGCCCGATCCCAGGATAACCACCTCGCGTCCGGGCATGAATCCCTCGATATTGACCAGCCGCTGCGCCGTACCGGCGGAATAGATGCCTGCCGGCCGGAAGCCGGGGATATTCAGCGCGCCGCGCGAGCGTTCGCGGCAGCCCATGGCCAGAACGACCGCTTTCGCACGGATTTCAAACATACCGTCCTCCCGGTTCATCGCAGTGACGACCTTTTCGTGGGAGATGTCCATGACCATAGTGTTCAGTTTGTATTCAATGCCGCGCTCAAAAACCTGTTCCTCATAGCGCTTCGCATACTCGGGGCCGGTCAGCTCTTCCTTGAATGTGTGCAGGCCGAAGCCGTTATGAATGCACTGATTCAGAATTCCGCCCAGCATATTGTCGCGTTCCAGAATCAGAATGCTGCGCTCTCCGGCATCATACGCCGCAGCAGCTGCTGCGAGTCCCGCAGGGCCGCCGCCGATAATTACGATATTAACTTCTTTCATGCGTCCCTCCTGTCCTCAGATTCTGTCCTTGGCGATGCCGACAATGATCGGCGACTCCGGACCCTTCTTGGTAATTTCACTCAGGTCTTTTCCGAGCTCCCTCGCCAGGATTTCCATGACGCGCGGCGAACAGAAGCCTGCCTGGCATCTGCCCATTCCCGCACGGACTCTGCGCTTCACGCCGTCGAGCGTGGTCGCGCCGAGGGGTCTTCTGATTGCATCCAGGATCTCGCCCTCGGATACGCTCTCGCAGCGGCAGATGATCTGTCCGTAGGCAGGTTCCTTTTTAATCAGTTCGTTTCTCTCGGATACAGAGAGTTCAGCTGCCTTGACGATTCCTTTTCTCTTCGCTGTAAATGCTTCGTTTTTCTGAAGGCCGAGACGCTGCGCCGCCATATCCGATACCGCTTCCCCAATCGCCGGTGCGGAGGAAAGACCCGGGGATTCGATTCCCGCGCAGTCAAAGAAGCCCGGATGTCCCGCCGCTTCCCCGATCACAAACTCATGTCCGTCTTCATGTGCTCTCAGCCCCGCAAAAGAGGTAATGGTCTGGCGCGTCGGTACATTCTTCACTGCCAGCGCGGATTTTTCGATCACTTCCGCGAGTCCCTCAGCCGTCGTATTCACGCCTTCCGGGTCATCAATGTCCGTAGCCGTCGGCCCGACCAGAATATTCTTATGCACCGTCGGCGACACCAGTACGCCTTTGCCGTATTTGCCGGGGAGCTGGAAAATCGTGTGCCGCACATGACCGTAGGCCGTATGGTCGAGAAGCAGATATTCGCCTTTTCGAGGGGTAATATGAATCCTGGTGTCGGCAATCTGGTTGTGGAACCGGTCAGCGTATACGCCCGCCGCGTTAATAACCGCTCTTGCTGAAAGCTCTTCCTTTTCCGTGACAACTGTGTAGCCGCCTTCTGGCTTCTCGCGGATTTCCTTCACTTCCGTATTAAAGCGGAATTCGGTTCCGTTCACCGCGGCATTTTCCGCAAGCGCGATGGTCAGCTCAAAGGGGCATACAATCGCACCGGTCGGCGCGTAAAGCGCTGCAACCGCCTGATCCGAGATATTGGGCTCCATTTCCAGAAGCTCGGCGCGTTCGACAATGCGAAGGTCCTTCACGCCGTTCTTTACGCCGTTCTCATACAGCTTTTCAAGCTTCGGACGGTCCTCTTCCGACAGGCACACGACAAGGCTCCCGCAGCGGTCATAGGCGAAATCCAGTTCCTTGCTTAAATCTTCCATCATCTCGCTGCCGCGCACATTGTACTTTGCCATCAGAGACCCGTTCTCGGCGTCGTATCCGGCGTGCACAATTGCGGAATTTGCTTTGGAAGTGCCCTCGCAGACATCGGACGCGCGCTCCAGCACCAGGAATCTTCCCTGATAGCGGGACAGGAATCTTGCTGCGGCCGAACCCGTAACCCCGGCGCCGATTATAATTACATCATACTCCATCTTTATTCCTCTTCTTCCTTTTCCGCCCAGGCTTTTGCCCGCTCTACCGCGCGGTGCCAGCCTGCCAGAATTTTATGTCTCTCTTGATCGGACATGGTCGGTGCGAACAGCGCTCCGAATTTCCAGTTTTTCACGATATCATTCAGAGATTTATAATACCCGACCGCAAGACCCGCCAGATACGCGGCGCCCATCGCCGTGGTTTCGACGCAGGCCGGCCGGGTCACCGGCTGGCCGAGCATATCCGCCTGGAACTGCATCAAAAGATTGTTCGCGGAAGCGCCTCCGTCCACCTTCATCGAGGTGATCGGCATTCCCGCGTCCTTTTCCATCGCCTTTAATACGTCGTAGGTCTGGAATGCAAGCGATTCCAGGGTGGCCCGGATAATGTGATAGCGGTTGACGCCGCGCGTCAGGCCGACGATCGCGCCTCTCGCGTACGGATCCCAGTAAGGCGCGCCAAGACCCGTAAACGCAGGGACGACATAGCAGCCGTTCGTATCCTGAACCTTATTCGCGAAATACTCGGAGTCTCCGGCGGACTCGATGACACGAAGCTCGTCCCGCAGCCACTGAATGGCGGAGCCAGCCACAAAAATCGAGCCTTCCAGCGCGTAGGTCACCTTTCCGTCCAGACCCCAGGCGATCGTCGTAAGGAGTCCGTTCTCGGAAAACACCGGTTTTTCCCCCGTCGTCATCAGGAGGAAGCAGCCGGTTCCGTAGGTATTCTTCACATTTCCCGCCGAGAAGCAGGTCTGTCCGAAAAGCGCCGCCTGCTGGTCGCCGGCCGCGCCGGCAATCGGGATGGGCTTTCCGAAAAGCTCCGGATCCGTTTCTCCGTAAATGCAGGAGCTGGGCTTGACCTCCGGAAGCATGCTCCTCGGAATATCCAGGAGCTGCAGGATTTCTTCGTCCCAGCACAGCTCCGTAATATTGAACAGCATCGTACGCGACGCGTTCGAATAATCCGTTACATGAACCCTGCCGTCCGTCAGTTTGTAAATCAGCCAGGTTTCCACGGTTCCGAACATCAGCTCCCCGCGCTCTGCCTTCTGCCGTGCGCCCTCCACATGATCAAGCATCCATTTGATTTTTGTCGCGGAAAAATACGGGTCGATAATCAGTCCGGTCTTCTTCCGGATCATGTCCGTGAGTCCGTCCGCGATCATCCTGTCCGTGATCGGCGCGGTCCGCCGATCCTGCCAGACAATAGCGCGGGAAATCGGTTCGCCGGTCAGCCGGTCCCAGATAATCGTGGTTTCACGCTGGTTCGTAATACCGATCGCCGCAATATCTTCGGCGGAAGCCCCGACCTTCGCCAGCGCCTCCGCGGCCACTGCGTACTGGGTCAGCCAGATCTCGTTCGCGTCATGCTCGACCAGTCCCGGCTCCGGGAAATACTGGGTGAACTCTTTCTGCACTACGCTCTGAATCTGTCCTTTTTCATCAAAAAGGATGCAGCGGTTCGAGGTCGTTCCTGCATCCAGTGCCATGACATACTTTGCCATCTCTCCCTCCCTCGCTAAGCATCGGGAAGCGGTATCCTGCCGACTTCCCGAAACTGCATTAAAAGGCCGGCTCATCATAAGCCGGCCTTCTTCACTTTACTCCCCGGCCGGAGTTTCCGCCGTGTCCGCCGCTTCTGAATCTCCGCCTTCTCCGGCGCTTTCAGGAGCCGCTTCTTCAGAGGAAGTCTGTTCCGGTTCCTCTTCGGGACTTTCCGCGCTTTCGGCTGCTGTTTCCGTTTCCGACTCTTCCACGGTCGTATGATTCAGCATAGCCATCAGGTATTTCAGGTCCGGATTCAGTTCGCAGGCTTCCGCGAGCTCTCCCTCCACCTGTTCCTTCAGCCGCTGCACCGGTTCGGAGTTTTCGGTTTCCGTAAGCGCCGCCTGCTGCTCTTCACTGAGCGGCCGGTCGTAGATGACCAGATCTCCGCTCTCGGTACGTACGACATAGAAATGATTCAGCGCCGCAGCCCCGGTGGAAATTCCCTTGAAGTAAATATTGTATTTCACATAAACGATAAAGCTGTCCTCATCCGCACCGTTCATGACATAGGTATTGAAATCGTCATAGCAGTCTACAAACTGCGCGTCCGAAAGGACATCAGCGTCATTGTATTCGACATCCGAATCCACAATCTGGTTCAGCGCTGCAATATTATCGTCCACCTTCGCCTGATAATAAAGCCGCATCAGCTCGGTCACCTTCATCGAATCCACTGCCGAAATCGTCGGTTCGGTCGGCAGGGGCTCCGTTGTAAGGTCGGCGGATTCGACAGGATCCGTCGAATCCGGCAGCGTGCTCTCGCTGTTTTCCGGCAGCTGGTCGTCATTGGTCCCTCTGGCGCGCGCGAAAAGCACCACGCCGAGGACAACCATCAGGCCCAAGATCAGAACAGTAATATATTTAAAATATACCCGTGTGAAACGGTTCCTCTTTCGCATTCTTCAGGCAGTCCTTTCCTGTCCCGGGCAGATCGTCCCGGAACATTTTGCTTCATAAGCCCATACAAATATAAAGTTTACTACAGAAAGGACGCTTTGTCAATCTTCTCGTTCGCCCGCCGAAAGGGCCGGCGCGCCCTGTCCGTTACAGAATGGAAATCTGTCCGGAAGAACGCCGGAAGCAGTAAACGGAGTCGGTCAGAAATCTCTTATAACGCGGGCCGGCCGTGGTACCAAAAGCCGCCAGGTTTTCTACAATACTCTGATTATTTTTCAGCGGATTAATATGTGCCTCGGAACTGGCCAGCTTAGCGATCCCGTAATGATAAAGTTCGCCATCGTCACTGACAATTCCGTACCATGAAACCGTATTGTCACAGCCGGGACGCAGCTGTCCTGCAATCACATCAATGCCTGCCTGATCCTGATAGTACTGCTGACGGAAATAATGTCCCGGACCACATCCAAGACGGGCATGGCTTCCGCCATCCTCGAGAACGTGCCCAAGGTAAACAATGCCGTGATCCCGGCAAAATGCATGAATGACCCCATTATAGTTGTCACGTACCAGCTTCGATACCGCATCCATATAGGAAAAGCGGAAGAATGCCGTCTCCGAACCGCCGTCGTAGAAAAGATATGGAAGATGCAGCTTCCAGGATGCATCTCTTTTTTTCAGCTCTTCCGGCATTTCTTCAGACCAGGGATAGACATCCGCGTTCCGGATATCCTGCTGTCTGCGCCCGGGAAGCATCTGGAAATCGAAATCCACCGATCCGCCGTTATTTCCGATCTCCGGCTCATCATAGAAAAACCCAACCCAGCTCTTGCCGAGTTCTTCTTTCAGATGTTCATAAATCGGCTGATGGACTTGCCTCAGTTCAAATTCAACGGATTTTCTCGAAAGCAGGTTCATAAAGCCCTGGCGTCCGCCGGATTCATAGGTTGTATAGAACACATATACCCGCCACTGTCCTGCAGGAACCTTCCAGCATACGAAACCATTTTCCTCATACTCGGACAGGTCGACAGCGCTTCCGTCAATGATTCGTTTTCTCTCATCGATTTTACAGGCGATAATCGCAAGACTTTTTCTCCCCAACAGATCAAGTGTCGAAAAAGCAGCTCTCTGGAAGGTATGAATTGTGCGCAGAAGGTCACCGGTGCGAAGATAAACCTCTTCCATCGGTCCTGTGATATCCATGTGCCGTTCATCGATAAAGATCTTATTCAGGTCTTTATTTTCCGGAAGTGAAAACGCTCCGCCGGCAGATCCCGTCGGGAAAGGAATGCCGTCCTGGATGTAATAGTGCATGCCAAATTCCCGGCAAAGGCGCGACAAGCGCTTCATCCCCTCAAAATATTCCTCTGTGTAGGAAAGCACGCCTTCGTGCCTGCCGACGCCTCCTGTAATAAAGCAGTCGATGTGTTTCTCCTGAAGGTTCAGAAGTACTTTTCTGATTCCTTCCTCACTCGGATCAGGAAATCCGATAAATGTCAGAATATGCTCGTTCCTGTCTCTGTCAAGATCTCTTTCCGTATACTTCATGATGAATCCCTCTCTTATGTAAGATCATCAAGAACGGCTTCCAGTTCCTGATGCCGGAAAGCCAGGTCACGCGCCTTCTCAAGAAGCATCTCCCGGCTGCCGCATTGCTCTGCATATGCCCCAAGCTCCGAAAGAACCGACGCCCGGACCTGCTCCGGCGTCCCGTACACGCCTTCCTCCTCCGAAGGAAACAGCGGGAAAATCGGGCAGAGGCCGGCGGCTTTCTGAAGGAGCAGGAGCAGTTTTTCGTCAGAAAGCGTCTGACGCTTCCCGTGTTCATCACGCAGGGCGTTTTCAATGAAATCCATCGCCGAAACCGTTCCTGCCGTCACCGCCGAATGCCCGTTCCAGGCTTCCGGACGCCCGTCGTCAACAATCACGATCTGGAGATTTTTATCAGGATCAAAGGGCGCCTGCACTTCTTCGCCTTTTTCCGGCGCAGGAATTTTGATCATCGAATATACATTCTCTGGAAGGATTTCTGCGAACGCTCTTTTACTCTCCTCTTCCGGGAATTCATAATCCGAAAGTCGAAGGGAAAGTCCTGCCGGCATGGACGCTCCGTTTTCGGTATAGGTAAATTCTCTTGTGATCTGGTCAATCGGAACCAGACTGTCAGCAGTGTTATGCACGAGGATCACCGGGTTCGAATAACAGGCTGCAAGACCCGCCGGAGACCAGGAGAACTGCATGCAGGTTTTTCTTCCTTCACTCGGGTTCTCTGCAGAAAAAGTCAGAAAGACCGCCATATGAAGCGGCATCGGAAGATGCTCCATCAGTTTCTGAAGATCTTTCTTTTCATGCTCCGGCATCGTCTGCAGCGCATCCAGATTAGCTGCGGTGATGGCACTGACATAGGAAATCAGGGTGAAATAGGGATTCACAAAGCCGGAAAAATCAACAGAAGCAGCGATGCCAAGATGGAGCGCTGTAAGCATCAGCGTCTGATAACCCCCAGCCGATCCACCCATGACGACAACCTTTGCAGGGTCAATCTCCGGGCGAAGGCGAAGCGCGTCAATGCAGGCACTGTTGAAATACAGATCATCGTCAAAGAGAATCGTGTTGTCCGAAGGGACATTTTCGAGGTTTCCGGCGACCGCAAAGCCATGTGCTAATCCCTCGTGCTTTCCGACCGTTTTCGCATCAATACCATAGTGGGCAATGAATATCACCGGACAGGGAAGCAGGGCGCCTTCCGGGATCGCAAGTCCGAGCGTTTTCTCATGAACCAGCCCGTCTTTACCCATAAAGCGGATCGGAATCCGCTTAAGACGATGGGGCGTTTCCGCGCGTGTCGGACCGACATCAAGCATTTTCATCATTTTCAGATATTCGGGTTTCATCTTTTTCTCCTCTGGCAATTAATCACATTGGAAAAGGAGCTTCAGTGACTTGGGACAGTACTTCAAACATCCGCCCGTAATAGTCCTCTTTCTCCCGGACCGTATCACCGAAAAGGCAGGTATGTTTATGCTCCATCGTAAACGGCTTCCATTCGGGCCTCTTCCCTTCCGGTGATCCGGTCTTCGCGAATTCAATAAAGCTTTCCGACATCGCACGCGCGACAGACTCCGCTTCTTCGCGCCAGACTGCCCGGAAGATGTACGGAAGATCTGCCGTGTGGAAGGAGCAGCGAATCCCGGGGTTGATCGGGAAATAAGAATCATAATCCGTCATATAGAAATACACCGGCGCGCTGCCTTCCTGTGAGGATTTCGCACAGGCCGCGCGATACGAGCCGCCGCCTAAGAAATGCGCAAGAGAGATCAGCTCCAGGAAGCATTCGGCAGGCGTTTTGTCCGCTTTATCATAGTGCAGAACCGTTTTGATCAGTTCGTCAACGTTCTCTTCGCTGATCTTCGGAAAAAGTGTCTGCATCTCCGGCGTTTTCAAGAGCAGCATTCCCCGAAGTTCCTCCATGCTCATCTCAGGGCTGATCGCCGGGAAGAAAAAGGCCAGTTCGTCCTCCGAAGAGCCGACAAGGAAGGGAATCTGTTTCGAAAGCTCCGTATAGAAGAATTTTCCTTCCGGATTCTCAGGAAGACGAAGGCCGTCCGCGACCGGCTCGAAACTTAGCGCCTTATCTACGATCGCATTGCCTTCACTGATCGCGGCAAAAATCTCCTGCGCAGGCACATTCAGAATCCCCCGCCAGTTTTCTTCGGCGATTCCGAGCTTCCGAAGAAGCGCTTTCGTCACTTCATGGGCTTCCTCCCGGGTCTGAGTCGCAAGTACTTTCGAACCGCTGACTGCAATCGCCCGGTGGAAAAGGCCTGCCGCCTCCGGCATCGACATCAGCGTCTCGACCTTCATGCCGCCGCCGGACTCTCCGATGATCGTCACGCAGTCTGGATCGCCGCCGAAATTTGCGATATTATCACGCACCCACTGCAGCGCCAGTACGAGGTCCAGCATACCCGCGATTCCGGAGTCCTTGTACGCCGGGTCAAAGCCGTCGAGATACAGATAGCCGAAGGCATTCAGGCGGTGATTGACAGAGACCAGGACGATATCCTCTTCCGCGACGAGCCGCTCCGAAATCATCGGCGCGACATTTCCGGTGCCGGAGAAAAAGGCACCGCCATGAATATAGAACAGCACCGGTCTTCTCCTGTCATCGGATCCCGGCGTCACGACATTCAGATACAGGCAGTTTTCGTCGGGCGTTTCCTCGAAGGTTTTCGTGACATCGATCCCGCCCGCAAAATGAGCCGAGATCCCGATCATCTTCTCACGAAGCCCCTCCGGCATCATTTCCGGCGGAACAGAGGGCGCCTGCATCGCTTTATGCCTGAAATGCCTGCAGTCCAGCACGCCCTCCCAGACTTCCGGCTTTACAGGCGGCAGGAAACGGCGCGCACCGCCGGCATCGCCTCCATAGGGGATCGCAAGATACACTTCCTGACCGTTTCTTTCATAACCCTGTACTTTTCCGTATTTGGTACTGCAGATACATTCCTTCATGTTCGCTTCCTCCATCAGCATACTCACAGACAGTCCGGTACATCTGAACCCATCATAACAAAAACGGGGGGATCTTAGCAGCAGAAATCCACCCTGAGTATGTATTATTTCAACCCTTTGGCGTAACACTTGTCGTAAACTACAAAAGAAAATCCCCGAAAGCCGCATAAATACACGGTTTTCGGGGATAAAATTATGCAAATGGAAAATGCGTCTGAGAGGAATCGAACCTCCGCACCCGGCTCCGGAGGCCGGTGCTCTATCCACTGAGCTACAGACGCATATCTTTCCGGTGCTTAAAAAGCACCGGAAAAGTATTTAATTAATTATTTGACGCGGGACAGATATTCCGCTGTACGCGTATCGATCCTGATCACTTCACCCTGATCCACAAAGAGCGGAACCTGGACAACAGCGCCGGTCTCGACAGTCGCGGGCTTGGTAGCGCCGGTCTGGGTGTCGCCCTTAAAGCCGGGCTCGGTATCAATGATCTCAAGCTCCACAAAGGTGGGCGGCTCTACCGAGAAGACATTTCCCTTGTAGGAGCAGATCTTGCAGACTTCGTTTTCCTTGACAAACTTCAGAGAATCTCCGACAATATCTTTTCCGACAGGAAGCTGCTCATAGGTTTCATTGTCCATGAAATAATACAGGTCACCGTCATTATAAGAATAGGTCATGTCACTGCGCTCTACAAAAGCGTCCTCGAGCTTTTCTGTCGGGCGGAAAGTTTTTTCAACGACGCCGCCGCTGATGACGTTTTTCAGTTTCGTACGTACAAATGCAGCGCCTTTTCCCGGTTTTACGTGCTGGAATTCAATTACCTGATATACGTTTCCTTCCAGCTCGAAAGTATTACCGTTTCTGATATCACCTGCCTGCATACTAAGTCCTCCTGAAAATTATTACATTGGTTTTAAGTTTGAAGCACTTCGATATTGTAAACTATTCTTCTCTTTTTTTCAAGTCCTTTTTCGAAATGCGTTTGATTTTCCTGCCGAAAAGCATAATACGCTCAATGACTCTCTTAAACTTGATGTGGTCCGGCTCGCTCTCGGGATCGACTGGGTCCACCATAATATGATGCATGCCGAGCCTGCGCGCGCCGAGCACGTCCGTAAGCAGCTGGTCACCGACAAAGAGCGTATTCCTTAAATTGGTGCCCAGAAGCTTCATGGCCTTACGGTAGCTCTTGCGTGACGGCTTCTTCGCGTCCGTCAGATACAGCGAGTCCACGGTGTCCGCGAAAGGCTTCACGCGTTCCTCGTGATTATTGGAAATCAGGCAGGTTTTAAAGCCGATGCTTCTCAGCATCAGAAAGAACTCCGCCGTTTCCGATGTCGCAGGCGCGTCATGCGGCACCAGCGTATTGTCGATGTCGAAAATCACCGCCCGGAAGCCGCTCTCATATTCTGCTGTAAAGTCGATGTCCCGGATGCTGTCAGCCTGTCTTTCCGGAATGAAGAGATTCCCGAACATTATTTTTTCTTAAGCAGTTTCATGATTTCTTCGCCGAAGGTTTCCACGTCCTTGAATTCGCGGTTTACACTCGCAAAACGGACATAGGCAACTTCATCGAGTTCCTTTAAACGGTCCATAATGATTTCGCTGATCAGCGAAACGGGTATTTCCTTCTCTCCCGTATTGAAGAGCTGGCTTTCCAGATCATCCAGAAGCTTTGAAACCTGTTCCGCAGAAACCGGCCGCTTATGGCATGCAAGCATGATGCCCTTTTCCGCCTTCGTCCGGTCATACGCTTCCCTTGTTTCATCCTTCTTGATGACCATCATCGGAAAGCGTTCCAGACGCTCATAGGTCGTAAAACGCTTGCCGCAGTTTCCGCACTCCCGGCGTCTTCTGATCGCGTTCTGTTCATCCGCAGGGCGCGAATCAATCACTTTGGTGTCTTCGTTATTGCAAAACGGACATCTCATAAATGCATGTCTCCTTGTATTCTTTTTCCGCCTATCCGGCTGGATTAACGTTTTGCCCGGGCAAAGGTTCCCGGGGCTTACGGGGACTGTCAGAACGAATGTCCGCCGCCTCCGCCCGAGTGTCCGCCGCCTCCGGAGAAGCCGCCTCCGCCGCCTCCGGAACGTCCGCCGCCTCCGCCGGAAGAAGTCTGGATCGGGTCGTACTTCTTTGTCTGATGGGTGAAGACCGCCGTGCCCTCGCTTTCTTCAAAATACACTTTCGCGCTCTGAAGGATTTCCTTGTTTCTGGGCGCCTTCAGCCGCGAGACCGAGCGAACGATGATGAAATTCACAAGAAGCGCCAGAATGAGCGCCAAAAAGGCATTCGACACATACTTCATCGGCTGCGCGATCCGCCCGCCCTCCATCAGCGTGTGGATTTCTCGGAAAGCCTCCGCGGCGCATTCATAATACTCTCCTCTGGACGCGTATTTATATACGTTGTCCGTAATCGTCTCCGAACGGCTGGAGCTGATCGTCTGGTAGAAAGCATCCTGACAGTAAATATATATCTTTCGGTTGTCCATGTCAATCAGAAAAACCGCGCCGTCCGTAAGCCCGAAGGTTTTCTGATAATATTTTTCCGCAAAATACGCAGCGGAAGAACCGTTGCCGCCTTCGGGGACACTTTTGAAGGCAATATTGCCGTATTCCGTCACCGGCTTCATCACTTCAAGAAGCGCCTGTTCCTCCTCCGCCGTGAGTAAATCCGCATCATCCGAGATCTCCATGCGCCCGTCCGTATCCGCCGATACATTCAGCGGGGACAGAAAAGCGGCGACAAATACAAAGATGGAAGCAAGGATCAGCGTCTGAATTCTTCTCATCACTTTCCACCTCTCTTTCCGAACTGCGGCAGCGGCCGCATTGTCTGGCGGTTGTGCTGACTGATAATATCGTAGATTGACCAGGTGATCAGCGCCATGATTACGGAGGAAGCGGCGTAGTAATAAATATCCTGCACCGGGTTCACCAGCCATGTAATGAGCGCAATCAGAATCCCGGCAATCGGCTTTAAGAGCGTCAGAACCTTCTCCTTCATCGGCGCTTTCGAAACATTGCTTTTTCTTCTCCGGCTGCCTTTGGTTTTTTTCTTTACGGCGCTGCTGATAAAGGCGATCAGCGAAAAAACGCCGACGATAAGAAAGCCGAAAAACACGCCTCCCTCCAGTATCCACGGCATCTCGTACAGGAGAATCATGCCGGCGATCATCACAATGACAACAATGATCGTGGAAAGGATCGAGGAACTGCTTTTTTTCTTCTTGTCGGTCTTTTTATCCTGTCCGGCGGGCTTTGCCGCGGCCGGGGCGCTTCCGTCCTTCTTTGCCTGAAGTCTTTCTTCCTCCAGGCGTTCGAATGCCTCTTTCTTCCGGATGGACTGCAGGCCTCGGTCATCCAGGTCATGCTCGCGCGTATAGGTTCTGTTGGCCTGCATGTTCACGATAATCATGCTGACCAGCGATAAGAAGGCGGAAATCAGCAGCGCCTTTACAGGGGTCAGGGTGAAGAAAAAGTTCAGGAGGAGGAAGATCGGAACCGCCACGAGGAGGGATCCTATGAGATACTTCCAAAAGGACACCGGCAGGTCCGCGGCCACTTTGCCCGTCTGCCCGTTTACGACCGCATAGCTGACACGTTTATTATTGCGCGAGCGGACAGCGAGAAACCACACCGGGAAATAGCCCATCTTCTGGGCCTTTTCTTCGGGACTCAGCTGGTTGTCCAGAGCCTTGTCGCTGATTTCGTATCCGCGAAACGCCGAATCCTTCAGCACATTGTCCTTAAAATAATCCGCCGCCAGTGCCTTCGCGTCCTCGGCATAGGTTTCCTGCGCCACATCACCGACATCCGCATAGAATCCGGAAAGGTACGCGGGCGTAAACTCCTTCGCCTCCGTCACGTTAAAGGGGGAAATCGCCTCCGAAAGCGTATCGTTGAACGTCGATGCCGCATCAAAAGAGGCCCCTTCATACCCTGCATGCACCGGCTTTCTCAGCCGGTAGTGATCCGTATAGACATAATTTCCGGAGCGGTGGCTTTTCTTTCCCTCCACGGAGATTTCCCTGTTTTTGCTGAAATCATAGGTCCAGTAAGGCATATAGATGCCCCGGAATTTCTCGATTTCATTCTCCTTTTTCAGACGGGAGGGCGCGAAGAACGCCGACTTCAGCTTCTTTTTGTATGCATCTTCGCAGTCGGCCTTGGTCTTGCTGAAAGGAATGATATACGCCGGATACTTCTGCCTTTCGAGCCGCGGCGTCAGCACGACGGAATCCCCGCAGAAGCTGCAGAAGGTGGACGCCGTCTCGTCGGTCGCGACAATTTCCGCCCCGCAGTTCGGGCATTTGTAAAGAAGCGCATCGTAGGTTTTCACCTGATGTGTCATATTCGGATCATAAGGATCCTGTTCCGCCTCCAGATAATGCGGATAGCTGTCGGTAAAATCAGAAACGTTCTCCGTTCTTCCGCAGTGGGGGCATTTTAACAGCTGTGTCGCCGGATCGAATAAGAGGCTCGATCCGCAGCCAAGGCATTTGATCATAATGTGTTATCTCCGTCCTCCGTGCTCATTTCCTGATCCAGCAAATCGCTCCGCGCTTTGCACAAACATTCGCACTCCCGGACTTCGTCCTTCGCGCTCACTCTCTGATCCAGCAAATCGCTCCGCGCTTTGCACAAACATTCGCACTCCCGGACTTCGTCCTTCGTGCTCATGTTTGTTCGTTCGCCAAATTCATCAGGATGACTGTAAACAGTCATCCTGATGAGTTTGGCTCACTTGGATCATTACATGTTTCCGAACTCCGACATTTTCAGCTTCGGGTTTCTCTCCTGCACCATTCCGACGGACCAGCTGTTGATAAACAGAAGCAGCGGGTTGTCGTGAAGATCGGTAATGCGTTTCATGTCCTGCGTTCCCTGGATCTTCGCAACGTCGAT
>CAMVNR010000050.1 GCA_947168905.1 uncultured Lachnospiraceae bacterium | reverse complement strand
TTCCCTCGCGAAGCGCATAGGAAATCGCCTGCTCCCTCGTATCGACCGCCGCCACATGATATCCGAGCCTGGAGAGGACTCTTGCGTAGGAGCCGCCCATCAGCCCCAGTCCGACGATGAGAATATTGCCTTTACTGATCCACTGCATCCTTTTCCACCTCGATTCCAAGTTTCTGAAGCTGCTTAAAATAGTCCGGCCAGCTTTTCCTGACCGCCTCTGCGCCTTCGATTTCTCCCCCGGTCAGGGTAAGGAGCGACGAGAGCGCCATCACGATCCTGTGATCGTTATGCCCGGAAAGCTTTTGTTCCGGGGTCTGTAAGGTTCCGGGAAATACGGTAAATGTATTCCTGTTGTTTTCGCAGCGGATTCCGAATTTACGGAGTTCCTCCGCCATGCACGAAACGCGGTCGCTCTCCTTCAAGCGAAGCCGCTCCGTTTCCGTAAAACATCCGCCGTGAAGCGCTGCCGAAGCGGCAAAAAGAACCGGTCCCAGGTCCGGACAGTCCGCAAGCGAAAGCTCCGAAAAGCCTTTCGAAAGCTTTCTGAAATACTCCGGATACACCTTATCGCCCTGAAGGGTTTCAGGATTCAGGCCTTTCACATCGACAGAGCCGCCAAAAACATTCAGGACCTCCAGAAAGGCGGCGTTGCTGCAGTCGCCTTCGACAAAAAGCTCCGCTCCTTCTGCCCGCTGGTTTCCCGGCACTTCAATTACATTTTCGTCCCGGCGGAAGAGACGGATGCCGAAGGAAAGAAGCGCGCTTTCCGTCATGTCGATATAGGGCCGGCTTTCCACCGGGGGAATCAGCTCGATCCGGCTGTCTCCTCTCAGGAACGGAAGCGCAAAAAGAAGGCCTGAAATAAACTGGCTCGAGATATTCCCCGGGATGCGGTAAACCCCCGGCTCCAGTCTTCCCGAAACCGTCAGCCCTCCCGGTTCCTTTTCGAAAAGGAAGCCGCTTTTTGCGGCAAGCTCCTCGTACACCGACAGCGGGCGCTCGAATAATCTCCGGGAGCCGTCAAACCGGATCCGCCTGCCGTAGGTTAAGGCTGTCGGGATGAGAAAGCGGAGCGTCGAGCCGGATTCCCGGACCCTAAGGACGGGCATCTCTTCCGGCAGACTTTCTGCAGCAGGATTCCCTTCCGCAAGCCGTCCTTCTCCCGCAATGCTCTTCCCGCTAAGGACGGCCGTATCGCCGGAGAATTCCACGGTTTTCCCGAGTGCGCGCAGGCAGTCGGCGGTCGCGAGAATGTCCTCCGAAGGGGAAAGGTGATGAATGACGCTTTTCCCCTCGGAAAGCGCCGCCGCAATGAGGAGCCGGTGCGCCATGCTTTTACTGGGCGGGGCAAAGGCGCTTCCCATCGCCTTCCCGGGCCGGATTCTCACGTTCATTTCGGTTCCTCCGGGCATTTGCCGGCTTCTTTACAGTAGGCCACGAGGAAATCCATCGCCTCGAGATATCCGTCCGTACCGTGTCCCGTAATCGTCTTTATGCAGGCCATACGGATAAAGCTGATCTGCCGGAAGTCCTCTCTTTCCTCCACCTTCGAAATATGCACCTCGACCGTCGGGATGCCGACCGCCTTGACGGCGTCAAGAAGCGCGATGCTCGTATGCGTGTAGGCGCCGGGGTTAATGACAATTCCGTCGATGCGGCCGTAGGCGCGCTGGATTTCATCGACAAGATCGCCCTCGTGATTCGACTGGAAAAGCTCGATTCCGATGCCGAGCTCATCCGCGTGTCTGCGGATTTTCTCCTGCAGCGTTTCAAAGCTTTCCTTCCCGTAGATTCCCGGCTCGCGGATCCCGAGCATATTGATATTGGGTCCGTTGATTACTGATATCCTCATGGCCTCACATTTCCCTTCCTGCTGCCTTTTTCCTCAGCTCTCCAGCCTCATCCTTAAGAGGATCTTCGCCGTATCCTCCGGCGTTCCCGTCACACGGACGTCCTGATCCGCTGTCCTTTGATAGACCGGGAGACGCTCCTTATAGAGCTTCACCACCTTTTCCTCCGTATCGGCAAGCGGCCGGCCGGGGTCAGGCAGGATTTCGGAAATTTCCCGGCGAAGGAAGAAAATCCGGCCGTTTTTCTTCAGGTTCCGGACATTCTCTTCCCGGAGGACCGCGCCTCCGCCGGTTGAAATGATCACGCCGTTTTCGGCGGACACTTCCCGGATCACTTCGGCTTCCAGCTCACGGAACTTCGCTTCCCCGTACTTTGCGAATATTTCCGTCACCGGGCATCCGGCACGCTGCACGATGAGCTCGTCCGTATCGGCAAGCTTCCTCGCCGTAATCCGCTGAAGTGCCTTTCCGAGCGCGGATTTTCCGGCGCCGGACATGCCTGTAAGCACGATATTCTCCTTGTCGGAGCGGATTTTCTTAAAAATCCCGTCGATTCTGCCGTCGGGAAGCTTCCGCCCGGTAAAGAGCTCCGAGGCGTAAACCGCCTGCGCGACCAGCATGTACAGGCCGCCCTCCGCCCTGATGCCAAGTTCTTCTGCCTGCTGCACAAGATTCGTCCGAAGCGGGTTGTAAACCGCATCGACAAGGCCCAGAAGTCCCGGGAACATCCGAAGGTCCACCGGCTGTTCTTCGGTCTTTGGGTACATGCCGGAAGGCGTCGTATTGATGATTATCCCGGCATCGGAATGAAGCCTCACGGCTTCCTCATAGCTTACGGCGCCGTCTTTTTGCGAGCGGCTTACAAAAACGATTTCCCCCGCGCCGCGCGCTTTCATGAGCGCCCCGGCGGTCCGGGAGGTTCCGCCCGTCCCGAGAATCAGCACCTTCTTTCCGGAAGGATCGAGCCCGAGCCGTTTAAGCAGCGCGTCCATTCCCGAAAAGTCGGTATTATCGCCGAAAAGCTCCCCGTTTCTTTTCACAACGGTATTCACGGCGCCGATTGCACGGGCATTTTCCGAGATCCGGCTAAGGAAGGGAATCACCGCCTGCTTATACGGAATCGTCACATTGATGCCCTTGAAATCCGCGCTCTTCATAAAGGCAGGGAGGTCTTCCGGCTCGATTTCCTTCAGGACATAGCCGTAGCTTCCGATCAGCTCATGTATTTCCCTGCTGAAACTGTGCGGCAGAGATCTGCCGATGCACCCGTATTCCATCGTCTCTTCTCCTCAGTCCCTGAGATAATCCGTCCCGTACTTAAGACTTAAGAAATCCGCTAATACCATCGCGCTCATGCAGTCAACAACGACGCGCGCCCGGTGGATAATGGCCGGATCGTGGCGGCCGGAAATATGAAGAAGCGCGTTTTCGCCGGTCTTTATGTCCACCGTTTCCTGCTCTCTCATGATGGACGGCGTGGGCTTCACCGCTGTCCTGAAGACAAGGGGCATGCCGTTCGTGATACCGCCGTTCACGCCTCCGTTATGATTGGTCTTTGTGCGCACAATAAAGCCGCTCTCCGGCGGAATTTGCCCCTTTTCCGGCGTTTTCACGGTTTTTCCGGAATCTTCCCCGTCCGGATTCGAAACTGCGTAAAAAGCGTCGTTATACGCGCTTCCGGGGAGAAGGACCTCCGTAAAGGCCCGGCCGAACTCCACGCCCTTGACGGCCGGAATCGAGAAGAGCGCGTGGGAAAGCGCTCCCTCCAGGGTATCAAACCACGGCTCTCCGAGTCCCGCCGGGACTCCCGTGACCGCCGTTTCGAGAATTCCACCGACGCTGTCAAGCGCTTCCTTTGCGGCCAGGATCCGTTCCTTCATCGGCGCTTCCATCGTAAGGTCGAGTACAGGAAAGGCGCGGCTGGAAAGCGCATCGATTTCTTTCTCAAGTTCCTCATTTCCTGCTGAAAACGGCCGGTCAGAAAGGAACTCCTCTCCGCCCCCGAGAGACGCGATATGCGTCCCGATCCGGATGCCTTTTTTCTCGAGCGCCGGCAGAAGGATGCCGCCCGCAGCGACCAGGGCCGCCGTCAGCCGTCCGCTGAAATGTCCGCCGCCGCGGTAGTCCTCGAAGCCGTGGTACTTGCAGGTAGCCGTATAATCCGCATGTCCCGGCCGGGGCAGGAATCTGGTCTTCTCATAGTCCGTACTTTTCGTATTTGTATTGGGGATCAGGATCGTGAGCGGCGTACCGGTCGTCCTGCCTTCGAAAACTCCGCTGACGATCCTGAATTCATCCGCTTCCGCCCGGGCGGTGGAAATGGCTCCCGCGGGACGGCGAAGAGACAGAAGCTTCCGGATTCTCTCCTCCGACACCGTCATTCCCGGCGCGAGGCCGTCGAGGACGGCGCCGATCTCCGGCCCGTGGCTTTCGCCGAAAAGCGTAACTGTCAGTACATTTCCGAATGTATTTCTCATATATACTCCCATAAAAAGCTTAAATGAGGCTGAAAAGCTCCTTTTCGGAGAGCCTTTCGAGACTGAAGGAACCGACCGAACGGACAAACACGCAGTCCACGCCGCCGCGGGCCGCTTTCTTATCGTGAAGCATGGCGGCAAACACCTTCTCCCTGTCATAGGAGACCCCGTCCGGAAGCCCCAGCTTACGAAGCACCGGGAGAAGCCGGTTTCTCACCTCATCGCTGCACATCGGCAGCATTCCGTAAGCGACGCATTCGCCGTGAAGAAGGCCGTTTTCCCCCTGCAGGCTTTCAATGCCGTGCCCGATCGTATGCCCGAAGTTCAGGCTTTTTCTTAAGCCGCTCTCCTTTTCGTCCTCCTCGACGACCTTTTTCTTGATCCGAAGGGAGGCTTCAATGATTTCCGGAAGCCGGGAGAAGGGATCCTCGTTTTCGAAGAGCGAGAAAAGCGCAGGATCGAAAAGAAGCGCCATTTTCAGGGCTTCAAAAAGGCCGTTCGCGATCTGGCGCCTCGGAAGCGTCCGAAGAAGCGCAGGATCGACGAGCACCTTTGCCGGCTGGCAGAAGGCACCGACGATATTCTTGATGCCTCCGAAATTCACCGCTGTTTTTCCCCCGATCGAAGAATCCACCTGCGACAGCACCGTCGTCGGCAGATTATAGAAATCAATGCCCCGCATATAGGAAGCCGCCGCGAAGCCCGTCAGATCGCCGACAACACCGCCGCCGACGGCGCATGCCGCGTCCGTCCTTCTAAAGCCGTGTGACAGCATCGCATCCAGAAGCTGTTCCCAGACGCGGAGGCTTTTTGAGCCTTCGCCCGAAGGAACGGTCACGACAAGCGGTTCCCCCGAAAGCGCCGAAAGCAGCGCCGCGTATTCAGAAGGAACCCCGTCGTCTGTAACGATCAGCACCTTCCGGTCAAGATCAAGCAGGCTGTCCGCCTCTTTAAGGCAGCCCTCTTCGACAACAATATCATAGCCCCTTTCAGGCAGGTTCATGTGAAGAATCATAAAAGCCTCTCTTGCCAGTCATGAAGTTTTACAGTTCGCCGGGCTCCGGGAAAGCCCCGATGACTTTGAGCATCTCGCAGTTTTTCTCAAGTTTCTTAAGCATTGCCTGCCCTTCGGCTGAGAAAATATCTCCCGCGGCCTCCAGATAAAAATAATACTGCCAGGCAAGGCTTCCGAGGGGCCGGGAGCGAAGTGCGCTCATATTGAAGCCGCAGCTTCCGATAACGTCAATCGCCTTCGCGAGCGACCCGGCTTCGTTCCGGACCGTAAACATCAGCATGAAGCGGCAGTCCTTTCTTCCGTTCGTCTCCTGGTTCCGGACGCGGGAGAACACCGCGAATCTCGTAGCATTCTGGAAGCTTGTCTGTATATCGTGGTCGAGCACCGTCAGCCCGTAAAGGTCGGCCGTCTCGGCGCTCGCGATCGCCGCCGTATGGATATCCGCAGCGTCCGCTACACTCTGTGCCGCGACCGCGGTATTCGAGGCTTCGACTGCTTCAAAGCCGTGCCCTGAAATATAGTTCCGGCACTGGGAAAGCGCCTGCGGATGGCTGACGACCTTCGTGATATCCGAAAGCCGGGCGCCGGGGACGGCGAGAAGATTCTGCCGGATCCTTAAGGTGTAGACCGCATTAATATACAGCGATCCCTGGAACATCAGGTCCATCACCTGTCCGACTTCCCCGACATAGCTGTTTTCGATCGGCAGCACCGCCTGCTCGCAGTCTCCGGATTCGACCGCCCGGTATGCTTCCGGAAAGCCGGGGAAGCTCACCAGCTGCCCCTCCGGGAAAATCCGCTCCGCTGCGATATTTGCGAAGGCTCCGACAATCCCGCTGTAGGCTACGCGCGCTCCGGAAATCAGCTCCCGCTGGTAGCGCTTGGACGCATTCATCGTATGCTGCAGAAACTGCACATAATGCGCGCGCACAGTGGGATCCGCGATCAGGGCGGCATTCTTCTCGATCAGCGCTTTTTCACGCTCCGGCGCATAGATCGGAAGCCCGCGTTCCTTCTTGTAAAAACCGATGGTTCTTGCTGCCTCCATGCGTTTTTCGAAAAGCACTGCCATTTCCCTGTCAGTCTCATCAATGATCTGCCTTGCTCTTTCCAGTTCGTCCATATCCTTCTCCGTTTTCTCTTTCCCTTGCTGCCCCTGCTTCGCATGTCCTGTGTCCGGCAGATGCGGCTTTTTGGCACAGCCGCGCTTGCCGGGTTTGCTGATCGAGTAGGAGGGGGCAGCCCCTCCTACTCGATCCTGCAGCGCAGACATTCGCAGCCTGCGGCTGCTCATGTCCTACACCCGGCAAATGCGGCTCTGTGCGAGCACAGCCGCGCTTGCCGGGTTTGCTGCACAAAAAATGCGGCTGCCGTTCATCCAAAATGAACACCAGCCGCATTCGTTCTTTCATCTGTCGGTCAATTCATCCGGATACTTTTATTTTCACTCCAAGCCGAAAAAGCCCGCATAATAATAACGAGCCGCAAAGCTGAAATAAAAGCTGTCCTTCAGCATCTGATTCATCCGTCAAATCTCCGATCTGTATGACATTTTCGATCACTATACCACTTTACCGCGATAAAGTCAAGAGCTGATTTTTTCTTTCTTCCCTTCCGGTCAGAAAATATAGGTCGCGATCGAATGTGCCTCAAGGCAGTCCTTCGCAATGTTATTCTTACAGCGCAGGACGACGGGACGCGCCTGTTCGCCCTTGTTCATCACGACGAGGACTTTCGTTCCGTCCGGATTCAGGAAGGCGATCTGCTCGAGGTCCTGAGAGTAAGAGGAGCTTGCAATCCTCCGCGCGCCGGGAAGCACGTACTTGCTGAACTGTCCGATGTAGTAGTACGAAAGCTCGTAACGGACCTTTCCTTCCCAGAGCATAATCGGCGTCGAAGGACGGGTTCTCTGCTTCTTCGACTGATTGACAAGAGCGTCCGTCCCTTTCTTTCTCGCGGCGTCGCGCTCCGCATCCCAGTGATACGGATGGCCGGTTTCATCGAGAATCATGTTCCAGGCGACGAAGGCGCTGCAGTAATTCTTGAAATTGCCGAAGATCTCATGCGCGCTTCTTTCGCCGACATACCAGGGCTCGTCATCCCGTGCGCCGCCCGAATTCTCCGTGCTGATCTGGACCTTCTCCGGGTAGAGCTGGTGCACCGCATCGAGCGCCTCGAAATGATCTCCCGAATACCAGTGGTAGGCGATGCCGTCGAAGGCCGCGCGGCCGCTGTTCGTTCCGAAGGTCTCAAGCGCTCTGTCCACGACACGCTCCTTATTATGATCCCAGCAGAAGACCTTGGTGTCTCCGAGTCCTTCTCTGTCGAGCACCGGACGCAGATATCCGGCAGCAAAATCGCGCTCTTCGGCGCCTTCATAGAGCATGGATTCCCACCACTGGTCCGCCTTGGCTTCGTTCTGGATGGTCAGCCCCCACACCGGAACCCCGGCTTTTTCATAGGCCTGAATGAATTTCGCGTAGAACAGCGCCCAGGTTGCGAGATACTCTTTCTTCAGGCGTCCGCCGCGCTCCATCTTTCCGTTGTCCTTCATCCACGCCGGCGCGCTCCAGGGACTTGCGAAAATCTTCATCTCCGGGCAGCGCTTTAAGGCATCCTTAATCATCGGGATGATTTCCTTCTTGTCGTGGTCGATATTGAAGTACTTCAGTTCCTTGTCGCCGTCCACATCGTCGCAGGTGTAGAAATCCGCCGCATAGTCCGACGAATTGATGCAGATCCTGTTGAAATTCAGCGCAATGCCTTTCTTTCTGGAGAAATACGCGTCCGAGACCTCTTCCCGCTCTTCCTTCGTCATTTTCGCATAGTTCACCGCCGACGAATCGGTAAATGCAGCGCCAAAGCCGAGAATCTCCTGATACTTCACCTCGTCATAGACATTCACGACTTCAAGCTCGATCCCGTCCGGAACGCTCGCGTCTTTCTTAAACTTCAGTGACGGCTCTTCCTTCAGGAAATCGCCCTTCGCGGCATCAGTTTTGATGACTCTGATTTTGCTGTTCATAATTCCTCCTGTTTTGATGAATTCACGTCCGCCGGGAAGCTTTCCCGGCACTCTCTCATTGGCTCCATCATAGCAGAAGCATGCACTTCTGTCAATAAAGCAATAAAGCAAAAAGTGCCCGATCACTTGACAAGTTTCGCTGCATTTAGTAGATTAAAGGCATCAAACAAAAAGGCCCGAAAAAGAAGGGCTGCGAAAGGCATCCATATGACAAAAATTGACGCAAAATCCCTTGCCGGGATGATTGACCACACGAACCTCAAACCCTACGCGACCGAAGATGATTTCCGGAAGCTCTGCAGCGAAGCCAGGGAGTACGGTTTTGCGATGGTGGCGATCAACGAGAGTCCCGTCGCATTCTGCAAATCGCTTCTTCGGGACACTCCGGTGCATGTCGGCGCTGCGATCTCCTTCCCTCTCGGCCAGACGGACATCAAAAGCAAGGTATCGGAGACCGAGGCTGCGATCGAGGCCGGCGCGGACGAAATCGATTACGTGCTGAATATCGGAAAGCTGAAGGAAGGAAACGACGACTATATCCGGGAAGAGATGCAAAACATCGTCTCCGTCTGCCGGAAGCACCATGTCATCTGCAAAGTGATCTTTGAAAACTGCTATCTGACCAAGGACGAGATCCGCCGCGCGGCCAAAATCGCCCGGGAAGTCCGTCCGGATTTTATTAAAACAAGCACAGGCTTTGGCAGCGGCGGCGCGCTTGCAGAGGATGTGCGCCTCATGAAGGAAACGGTCGGAGAAGAGGTCAAAGTAAAAGCTGCCGGCGGAATAAGGACCCTTCAGCAGGCAGAAGCCATGATTGAAGCCGGCGCCGAAAGGATCGGAACCTCCTCCGGAATCGCGATTTTAAGAGAACTCGCCGCAGCCAAAAGCGGGGTTGAGTCATGAGATACCTTCTCGCGCATGACCTCGGCACCTCCGGCGACAAGGCGACGCTCTTTGGTGAAGACGGACAGAGAATCGGCTCCGCCGTGACGGAGTATCCGCTCTATCAGTCGGGAGAAACTGCGGAGCAGGATGCCCGGGACTGGTGGCGCGCTTTCTGCAGTTCCACGAAGCGTCTCCTCGCAGAAAGCGGCACCGACCCCGATGCGATCGCTGCCGTCTCTTTCAGCGGCCAGATGATGGGCGCGCTTGCCGTGGGGGAAGACCATACGCCGCTTCGCCGCTCGCTCATCTGGGCCGACCAGCGCTCGGTCCGGGAGGAGCAGGAAATCCGTACCCGGCTTTCGGACACGGATTTCTACCATATCGTCGGCCACCGCAACAGTCCCTGCTACGGTATTCAGAAAATTCTGTGGATCAAACATCATGAACCGGAGATCTATGAGAAGGCACGCGCCTTCTTAAACGCCAAGGACTACATTGTACTGAAGCTCACCGGTCGTTTTTTAACCGACCCTTCCGACGCGAACGGAATGGACGCGATCGACCTTACGACGCTTCAGTGGTCGAAGGAAATCCTCGATGCTGCAGGGATCCCCGAGACAAAACTTCCGAAGATCGTTCCGTCTTCCTCCATAGCGGGAAGCATTCTGCCGGAAGCCGCTAAGGAATGCGGTCTCTCATCAAAAACGCTTGTCGTCATGGGGGCGGGCGACGGGATCGCGGCGAATATCGGCGCGGGCTCCGTTTCCTTAGGCACAGGCTATCTCTGCCTCGGGACCTCCGCCTGGGCTTCCTGTACCGACAATGCCCCGGTTTTTGATCCTGAAATGAGAAGTGTCACCTGGGCGCACGCCGTTCCGGGGCTCTACGCGCCGAACGCGACCATGCAGTACTGCTGCGGAGCCTACGACTGGTTCCGCTCCGTAATCACCATCGAAGAAACCGCGCGTGCAAAAAAAGAAGGACGTTCCGTCCATGAAATCCTCGCCGAAGAGGCCGCGCTCTCGTCCCCGGGGGCCGGCGGCGTACTCTTCCTTCCGCATCTCGTCGGAGAGCGGGCGCCTTACTGGAATCCGAACGTAAGGGGCGCCTTCCTCGGCCTTTCGTCAGAGACCAGCCGTGCGGACCTCGTACGCTCGGTCTTCGAAGGCTTAAGCTGCCATCTCGGGCTTCTCGTGGATCTTGCCGACAGGGAGCACCGCCTTCCGATGATCACGCTGATCGGCGGAGGCGCGGAAAATGATTTCTGGGCGCAGATGATTTCCGATGTCGTGAATCTGCCGGTCGTCGTTCCGAAGGAAACCCGCGAAGCAAATTCCATGGGCGCAGCCGTCATCGCCGGAGTCGGCGCGGGCGTATTTTCCGACTACTCCGCAGTCAGGCGCTTCCTTCACGAGAAGAAGAGGTTTTTCCCGGATCCGGAGAATAATAAACTCTTCCGCGCTCTCATGAGACAGCGCGAAGCTTTCTACCGGGCAACGGAGCCGCTGTATGAACCCGGCCGATAATTTCAGGCACATTTCACAAAATAGGACTTGACAGATTCGAAAAAAGCTGTTAAAATCCTCGACAATTAAAACCGATGAGGAAGAGTGAGTAAGCCTTATTTCCTTTTTTGCAGAGAGCCGTGGGTGCTGCGACACGGTAAAAAGCATAGGGCCGAATGGACTTCCGAGGGCGAGCAGAACAGGATTTCCCTTAGTATGTGAGACGGAGTTTCAGTCTCTCCGTGATAAAAAGGCGGCATATGTCAGTATGCATTAAGTGGGTATGCGAAATATGAGGCATACCAAGCCGGGTGGCACCGCAGGTTGAATTTCCTGTCCCAGCGTTTTCGTAAACGCCGGGACTTTTTCTTTTGTTCCGGCAAGGCAGAAACTATTTTCATCAAAGGAGAAAAAGCATGGAAAACAAGAAAGAAATCCCCTACAAGATTTACCTCGAAGAAAGCGAAATGCCGAAGGCATGGTATAATCTGCGCGCGGATATGGCGAATAAGCCCGCGCCGCTGTTAAATCCCGGCACCGGACAGCCGATGACTGCCGAAGAGCTTTCGGGCGTCTTCTGTGAGGAGCTTGTAAAGCAGGAACTCGACAACGACACGAAGTTCTATCCGATCCCGCAGGAAATCCTTGACTTCTACAAGATGTACCGTCCTTCGCCGCTCGTGCGCGCGTACTGCCTCGAGGAAAAGCTGAAAACCCCGGCGAAGATTTACTACAAATTCGAAGGCAACAACACCTCCGGATCGCATAAGCTGAATTCAGCGATTGCCCAGGCCTATTACGCCAAGAAGCAGGGTCTTACAGGCGTTACGACGGAAACCGGCGCCGGACAGTGGGGCACCGCCCTCTCGATGGCCTGCGCTTATCTTGGGCTCGACTTAAAGGTCTTCATGGTCAAGGTTTCCTATGAGCAGAAGCCCTTCCGCCGGGAAGTCATGCGGACCTATGGCGCGGACGTTACGCCCTCTCCCTCCGACAAGACCGACATCGGCAGAAAGATTCTCGCCGAATTCCCGGGTACAACCGGATCCCTGGGCTGCGCCATCTCCGAAGCGGTAGAAGTCGCAGTCAAGAACCCCGGCTACCGTTACGTGCTTGGCTCGGTGCTGAACCAGGTGCTCCTGCATCAGTCCATCATCGGTCTGGAGACCAAGGCCGCTCTTGACAAATACGGCATCAAGCCCGATATGATCATCGGCTGCGCCGGCGGCGGCTCCAATCTCGGCGGACTCATCGCTCCCTTCATGGGCGAAAAGCTCCGCGGCGAAGCGGATTACCGCATCATCGCCGTAGAGCCGGCGTCCTGCCCGAGCTTCACCAGAGGCACCTTCGCATACGACTTTGCCGATACCGGCATGATCTGTCCGCTTGCCAAGATGTACACGCTCGGTTCCTCCTTCATTCCGTCCGCGAACCACGCCGGCGGCCTGCGATTCCACGGCATGAGCACGATCCTTTCCCAGCTCTACCACGACGGATACATGGAAGCGCGCTCCGTGGAGCAGACCTCCGTCTTCGAAGCGGCCGAATATTTCGCCCGCACCGAAGGCATCCTGCCGGCACCGGAAAGCTCGCATGCGATCCGCGCAGCCATTGACGAAGCCATCAAGTGCCGTGAAACCGGAGAGGAAAAGACGATCGTCTTCGGTCTTACCGGAACCGGCTACTTCGACCTCAAGGCTTATGAGAGCTTCAATGACGGTACGATGACCGACTACATTCCTACGGATGAAGAGATTGCGGCTTCCGTCGCTAAGCTTCCGAAGGTGTGAGGAGGATTCCGAACCGCATAAAAAAATCTGCCCGGGAGTTGGCTTCTTCAGCCAGCTTCCGGGCGGTTTATTTTTTAATATGCGGTCTTATTTTTCACCGCAATCATCTTCCAGCGGGACGTATCTCCCATTAATGATATGCCCGATGACTTTTCCGTTTTGAGGCTGCGGATTATGACCCGAAACATATTTAGATCCTTTCCTCTCACGGACAGCATAACGTTTCAGTCCTTTATAACCATTGTCTGAAACAACCGTATTCACCGGACGCGGAATTTTACGAATATGCTCCGGTACTGCCATTTACTCACCATCCTGTTAATATTAATTGCTTCACTGCAAGCCTTCCGGCTTTAAGTGTAAAACGAAAAGTCCCGGCTCAGCCTTGCTTTCGTCCCTTCCTCACAATCACAGTGACAAGTACAGCAATTCCGGCAATACCGGCGACAGAACCCGCAATAAAAACGGGATGCCGGATCACGTTCAGAATTTTCTCTCCAGTTCCTCTTCCATCACCTGTACCGCCTTCGCCAGAGGAATCCCCTGAAAAGTCAGAGGAAGCCGCCGGTCCCGAGGTTTCATCGTTGAATTCCATCGTTTCCTGGATTTCTCCTGAAGTGGACTCCTGTTCTTCCGTTCCCGCTGTTCCTTCCTCCGAGGCTGATTCGGTTTCTTCGACGGATTCATTCTCTCCGCCCGAAGGCTCGACGATGTTTCCGCTATCATCGGTCTCCAGCGTGTTACCTTCTGCATCAGTCGGGATGAGACGTCCTTCATCGTCCGTCGGCAATGGATTTCCTTCCGCGTCAGTCGCTGTCTGGTTTCCGGATTCATCCGCTGCATTTCCGCTGCTGCTCTCTGCAGTACCGGAAGACTCTGCCGCAGAACTTGAAGATTCTGCTTCCGGTGCAATCTCCCGATATGGGAAGTTAAAGACATTTTTGGAGGAATCCGCACTTAATGTCAGAACACCGTTGTAAGCTCTTGGCTGATATCCCTCAACGTATGGGAATGCTACAACCAGCCGGTCTCCCGCATTTCCGTAATGAACTTCCGAACTGACCCGGGCCCCATCCACAACGGTATATACAGGAGCGCCGGATTCATCTACATAATTGACCGTGTAGGAAACAATGCCGCTTGCAATATAGTACCCGACAATGAGGTCCATATCTTCAGTGATCATGAAGCTGGCAGTGTCGATCGTATTATTATCCTTCCCGCTCTCTCGAAAGTTCGTATACGGGAGGTATTTCTGGTTTGTCACTGTCACCAGATTGACATCGTAGACGATCCGGTAAGGATTCGTTCCGTCTGTCACGGGGATTCCGCTGATCGTCACCTCGTCCTTTGAAGCATTAACGCTCATCTTCGCACCGATCGACTCAGGAGATACGATCTGGTTCTTATGGTCCCGAAGCACATTTGCTAGGGCTTTTTCATTGAATATTCCCTGGGAGCCTGAGTACAGGCGTACAGTGTAGGTGTACGACCCCCGCGCATTTGCGGGAATAGCGAAGAGCAGCATTATCATCAGAAACAAAGCCGCTGAAACTGCTGCGCCCCTATGCGCTTTCTTCAGGAAGCGTTGAATAGTATTTTTCATTTAAACCGCCTCCTTTTCCGCTTTTCTATACCGGATTCCGATGATAACCAACAGGAGCAGCATCAGTCCGCTGAAGCCCATGGTGATAAAGAGCGGCATCGGATGCACCTCTTCACCGGTAATGACAACCGTTGTATTTTTGGGGGGATTCGTCGGTTCACCGGGTTCCCCGCTCGTTACTTCCACCGCAAACTTCATCATAAGCTCTGCGAGTGTATCCTGATAATCATTTCCGTGAGTCTCACCGTCAAGCGCAACCTGCAATGTCACGAGTCCCTGCTGACCGGGCTCAAAAGTATCGAGGTAGAAATAATCCTTCAAATTATCAGTTGCGCCATGCAGCCCCTCCAGATCCTTTACATAATACTTGTTCTCCCCGTGTGCTCCGCCGACAGTATCACTCCGAAAGAGGTCTTCTGTCGAACCGTCCACACCCTTATAGGTCAGGATATATGTATAGGCTGCGCCGCCCGCAGTTTTTGATGCGTCCTCCAGAGACTGCACCACCCGGTTCAGCATGTAGAAGTCTGCTGTCTCCTGATTACCGTTAATCAGTTTTAAAGTAATTGTCACATCATCGCCGGGCTGCAGACCGTAAATCGCATCATTGAACTTTTCGGTTTCAAAATTGGATACCAGTTCATTGTCCTTTGTAAAAGTCACACCCCATTTTTCATCCGTCTTCATCGAATCAGCAAAAGCTGCCGCCGGAACAGACATGATCAGCAGAAAGAGGACAGCAAACATTGACATTATCTTTTTCATTATCCTCTTCCTCCTTAATCACTCAGGCTCAGCGTGCTGCCGTTGATCAGAACATTCTGCCCCCATGCTGATTTTACCGCTGCTGCAGCATTATGCTCCTGTACAGCATCAACCTCGGCACGGATGCAGAACTTTCGGCCGTCATAGTCGTAATTTGTAGTAATTGTCGTATAAGTGATGCCGCCTTCCACATGTGTAGTTTTTGTCCGGGATACTTCCGAAGCGATTGCATCCTTTATTGTCAAAGTATCCGAAAGGGCGGGAGTCGTCATTCCCGCGTTCAGTACAGAACTATAGTACAGCACTGTCCGCTCCGCCGTCGAAGCATCTTTGTCCAAAAGCCAGCCGCTTCCTGTCAACAAATTCAGATCGATCATCGAGGGATCAAGTGTCTGAATCTTATTGCCTTTTTCATCCGTCCAGTAGCGGGTCAGGGTAACGCGGACGAATTCATTGATCGTCCCGGAATTTGTCACGGTCAGCGCCTCAGGATATGCCGTCCCGAGTTTCAGCGGAACATCATCCTTATCATCGCCGTCCGTATCCAGCATCCCTCCGCACAGAACGCCGACATTGTCTTCGGTCGCAGTCTGATTCCAGTTTCCGTCTGCATCATAATCGCGCCATGCTACTCGTGTTCCGTTTTCATTCAGCTGCACACCGATGTTGTACAACTGTACATGTGCGACATAATCATCCGACTCCACATTCAGAGCGGAACGTGCGGTTCCGATCGTCCCGAAGATGACCAGTACTGCCGCAAGAACCGCGCCACCGATCGTAAAGCCCGGAGAGGAAATGATCTTTTTCAGTTTATTCATGATCAGTTTCCTCCTCCTCAGTGACAATGGTCAGTTCCTGTGTCCAGTCTGCATAAGCGGAACCATCAGCGTTGTAGCGGACAGGAACGCTTTCGTAGATGACGACCACATTGAACCGGTCATTGATATCCGCGCCTTCCGGCGGCGTAATCGTTATATTCAGGGGATCTGAAACTGCTCGCGGAGCCAAAAGTGATCCGTAATAGTAATAACCGTCTGCTGTATTTATCGTCCATCCACTGCCCGTGTAAGCTATTCTCTCGTTATCCCCGGCAAAAGCTCTTGCACGGATGTATACGCTCACTTCATCATCCGTATTTTCCACGCTGAGCGTCTTTGTCAAGTTTGCGTAACTTTCCTGAATTCTCGAATTCTCCTGCAGGTGAACGGTCTTTCCCCCGATCGCCTCAGCATAAGTAGTAAAGTAGCTCCATGCAGGAACCACCATCACGACGATGAGTAATGCAAAGGCTGCCGCCATTAAGATCTTGCTGAGCTTCTTCATCTTATTCGGCCCCCTTTACTGTGCTGCCGGCTGCGGCTGGCTGTAGACCCGGTTGAGATCCCAGACCGCACCGTTCGAACCATTCACATAGGTAAATTCGTTCTGAATTGATCCGCCGCCCTTGTCGGTATTATCATAATCATTTTCAAAGATCACATTGTTCACTTCAGAGACGGAAGCCGGAATACGGATGTCGGAAAGACTTGTGTCCGTTACGGTTCCGTCAGTGTTCATGACCTGTCCCGCATGCGGAACCGTAGAATAATTAGCACCGCTGTAAAGCTCGGTCACGATAACATTCGTCCCAACAGGAATATTGTCATAAGAAAGCACCTGGCGCCCCGCCGCTGTAAATACCAGTGAATCTACAAACGAAACGAGTGAACCGTCCTCTTCCTCATAGTTTACCTTAAAGATAAAGGTTGCAGACTGCCGGCTCTCATAGGTGTCCAATTGTTTTGTAATGGTAAATGAAGTGCGTTTCAGTTCACGGGCAGGTTTCATCTCGGCAATGATATCATATGCCCAATCATCATCCGAACTTGAAATTGCTTCCGCATCATAGTTCAGCACACCATTCGTACCAACCACATTCTCCTTTGTCGGGAAAGAGACAAGCATCGGAGAGAAAGTGAAGCTGTAGCGATAGGACTCGCCCTCTGCGAGTACCAGATACAGTCCGGCCTTCAGGCCGCTGATTGTCGTACCTGCCTTGCCGGAAGCCTCTGCCTCGATTGTATCATCCTTCTCCACGACTGCTGCTGCAGCTTCAGCAAATGATTCTGCCGTTACGGAATCATCTGCACTGTCAGTCAGCTTGTCAAGATCTGCCTGCAGAGACTCAAACGCTTCTACTGCTTCAAAAGTATATGAATCATATCCGATGACCGGACGTACATCTGCGATCCTGTAAATATCCGCATTGACATCAATTGCTCCCGCACCGTCTGTGTACGATGCGGGGATTCTCAGCGTAAGCGAGCACTCCGCGTCATACTCCGGAGCTGCTGCTCTTGCCGAACCCGGGAGCAGCAGCATCGCTGCTGCCCCCACTGCAAGGAATACTGAAAGAAACTTCTTCAGTCCTCCTTTCTTCCGTCTGTTCTTCGATCCGTCCGTCTCCAGACCGTCATCTCCTTCAAGTCCTCTTAAGGCCAGCAGTGTTCCGGCGCCAAGGAGGATCACCATACCGATTAAGTGGAACCACTTCGTACCGATACCGCCAACATGCGGAAGGTCGACACCGGTCGGGTTGTGTGTCGTATTAGTGTCGAAATCGTAGATATTCGAAGCGACGTGTCCGGTATTCTCCAGAACTTCGCCGTTATCCGTATCCACCGTTACCTTGAACAGAACGGTAATCTCTTCACCATCCGCAAGCTCAATGCCTTCCCAAGTGATCATGCGGGCTTCTTCATCATAGCTTCCGTCATGAACTGCGGAGCCCTCCACATAGGTCGTGTACTCCGGAATCACATCCGTGATGACCAGACTCTGTGTCTTTCCGGTCGTGTTCCTGTACGTGATTTCATAACGAAGCGTGTCGCCTCTTGTGACAAAGTTGCCGTCAATACTGATCGACTCGTCTTCGTAGAAGACATCCTTCGAAGGCGGAGTCGGAGTCTTGACCGGGTTCGTATCGTAATCGAATTCGTTATTCGCTTCTCTCACACGACCCTTGTTTTCAATAATTTCACCAGCCACATCCTCATTTACTGTTACACGGAAGATTGCTTCAACCGTCTCACCGGTCTTCAGCGTGATTCCGTTCCAGGTGACTGTTCCCTCTGCGAATGATCCGTTCACCGCATCACCGCCGTCGATGCTCCAGCTTGCTGATCCATCCACATAAGTCGTATACTCCGGAATCGTATCTGTGATTACAACCTCGAGATCCTCTTCCTTCGTATTGGTGTAAGTAATCTTGTACAGCAGTTCCTGTCCGGGCTGCACCAGCTCGCCGTCGATACTTGTCTTGTCGTCCGCCGGATCGAATACATCCTTTCCGGGAGGTGTCGGATTCTCAACCGGATTGGTATCAAAGTCATACCCGTTCTCCGCGTCAAGAACCTTACCCTGGTTGACAATAGTTTCGCCCTTCACATCTGCATCCACCTGAACCTTGAAGACAGCTGTTACCGTCTCACCCGGCAGGAGGGTCAGTTCGCCCCAGGTTACCATTGTTTCTGACTCGTTATAAGTACCCTTTACGGAAGCGCCGCCTCCAATGCTGTAGCTTGCACTGTCTTCAACATAGGCAGTATACTCCGGAATTACATCCGTGATCATAACATGCTCGGCCTTCTCAATCGTATTCGTATACTGAATCGTATACAGAAGGATCTGGCTCGGCTGTACCAACTCGCCATCAATGCTGATCGTCGGCTCTGTTTCTTCAAACACATCCTTCACCGGAGGATTCGGACTCGGATTGTTTGTGGGATTCGTCTTCGACGTATTCACGCCGTCCTTCGTTTCTGCTTCGTTCACGATCGGATTACCGTCGGTCACTTCATCTACCAGCACCTTGAAGGAAACGGTAGCAGAAGCACCGCTGGATACCTCATCGATTACCCAGCTGAGCGTCCGGGTTTCTTCATCATATACGCCGTTGTTGTCAGCGGAACCGCCCACATAGGTCGTATACTGCGGAATCACGTCCGTGAATTCGACTTTCTGCGTCTTCCCGGTCTTGTTTTCATATGTGATCGTATATAGCAGCTCATCACCGGGCTTTACAGGTTCTCCGTCGATACTGACTGACGGATCGGATGCCTTAAATACATCCTTCACCGACGGCGGAGGCGTCGGGTTCTCTACCGGGTTGGTCTCGATGTCGTAGTCATTCTCGGCGTCGATCACACGTCCCTTGTTGATAATCTTTTCTCCGGTCACAGTCTCATCGACCTTCACCTTGAATTCCGCGACAACCGTTTCATTCGGCTGCAGCTGAAGCGTCCAGGTCACTACCTCATTTGCATAGCTTCCTTCGACTTTTTCTGCACCGTCAATGCTGTAGTAAGCTGTGCCGTCTACATAGTCTGT
>CAMVNR010000049.1 GCA_947168905.1 uncultured Lachnospiraceae bacterium | reverse complement strand
TCCTTTGTGGGTGTGGCAGTCCCGCATCTTGTAAGAAGCATATTCCGTACGGAGAAGCCGCTTGTCGCGGTACCTGCCTGCTTCCTTGGCGGTGCGGTTTTCTGTCTTTTCTGCGACCTGATCGCACGGACGGCTTTTTCGCCGACAGAGCTTTCGATCAGTTCGGTCACGGCGGTTTTCGGTGCGCCGGTTGTGATCCTTGTTATGCTGCGCCGGAAAAAAGAGCATGCATAAGCGGGAGAGAGAAGAAATGGCCTACTACGTAGCAACAGAACATTTAAGCGTCGGCTACAACGGCGTCCCGCTGATCGAGAACATCGAAATCGGCGTGCGAAAGGGAGAAATTCTGACGCTGATCGGCCCGAACGGCTCCGGAAAATCGACGATTCTGAAGAGCATCATCCGACAGCTTAAGCTGATCGCGGGCACGGTCGTGCTGGACGGACATTCTGTCGCGGACATGACGGAGCGGGAACTCTCGAAAAAGCTCGCGATTGTCATGACGGAGCGCATCCGGGCGGAGATGATGAGCTGCCGGGACCTGGTCGCGACGGGTCGCTATCCCTATACCGGAATGCTGGGGCTTCTGTCGGCGGAGGACCGGAAAATTGTAGACGAGGCGATCCGTCTCGTGCACGCGGAGGATTTTGCGGAGCAAAGCTTCCTGAAAATCAGCGACGGACAGCGCCAGCGGCTCCTCCTGGCGCGTGCGGTCTGCCAGGAGCCGGAGGTTGTGGTCCTCGATGAGCCGACTTCTTTTCTGGATATCCGTCACAAGCTGGAGCTTCTGGATATCCTGAAAAACATGGCGCGGAAGCGGAATATGGCTGTTGTCATGTCGCTTCACGAGCTGGACCTTGCCCAGAAGGTTTCCGATCAGGTGGTCTGCGTGGCGGATCACCGGGTGGACCGTGTCGGAACACCGGAGGAAATCTTCCGGGATGAGTATATCCGCAGGCTTTACGGGCTCGGACAGGGAAGCTACAACGCGCTTTTCGGAAGCCTCGAGATGGCGCCTTCCGGCGGGACGCCGCAGGTTTTTGTCATCGGGGGCGGCGGATCGGGAATCCCGGTTTACCGCATGCTGCAGCGAAATGGCATTCCCTTTGCAGCCGGAATCCTGCAGGAGAATGACCTGGATTATCCGGTCGCGAAGGCGCTTTCGGAGGCGCTTGTGAGTGTGCCCGCATACAAAGCGCCGGACGAAGCATCCTGCGATTCGGCTAAAAAGCTGATCGAAGCCTGCAAAAACGTGATCTTATGCACAAAGGTATTTGCGGAAGGAAACTGCGCGAACCGGGATCTTTCGAAATATTCCCGGGCGAAGGGATTTTTGACGGAGGAGGACAGCATCCCGGAGCTCATCCGGAAACTGAAGGGGAGTCCGGAGGCACCTTCAGGCGCGGAGGAAACTGAAAAGCTTCCGGATTCTCCGGACGATTCGAAAGGAGGAAAGCTGTGAGACTTTGCTGGATCCTGACCCTGTCGGCGGTTTTCATCGGCTTTTTCGTCGACTGCATCCTCGGCGACCCGGTCTGGTTTCTGCCGCATCCGGTCGTCCTGATGGGGAAGCTGATTACATTTCTTGAGAAGCGCCTTCGGCGCGTTTTTCCGAAAACGCCGAAGGGCGAGCTTGCGGCTGGCGCCGTGATGGCCTTCGCGGTCCCGCTTATTAGCGCCGGGGTATCCTTTGGAATTCTTTTCCTCTGCTTCTTCATTCATCCGCTTTTGTATCTTGCCGTGAGCTCCTTCATGTGCTGGCAGATATTTGCCGCCCGCTGTCTTCAGAAGGAAGCGATGAAGGTCGTTCGCTGTCTTGAAAATGAGGGCCTTGAAAAAGCGAGAGAGCAGGTGGGAATGCTGGTCGGGCGGGACACCGACCGACTTACGGAAGCGGAGGTTCTTCGCGCTACGGTGGAAACAGTCGCCGAGAATACCTCGGACGGGGTGATCGCCCCGCTTTTCTTTATGATGCTCGGCGGGCCGGCAGGCGGTTTTTTCTATAAGGCGGTCAATACCATGGATTCCATGGTCGGCTATAAAAATGAAAAATACCTGTATTTCGGCAGGTTTGCGGCGAAAATGGACGATATTGTTAATTTCATTCCTGCCCGGCTTTCGGCGCTCGGAATGATCGCGGCCGCCTGGTTTACAGGCTGTGATGCAAAGAACGCGGACAGGATCTGGAAAAGGGACCGCAGAAAGCACGCCAGTCCAAATTCCGCGCAGACGGAGTCCGTAACAGCCGGCGCTCTTCACATCCGTCTCGGCGGTCCTGCGAGCTATTTTGGCGTCCTTCACGATAAACCGACGCTCGGTGATCCGGACCGGGAAATCGAGCGCGCGGACGTAGGGAAAAGCTGCCGCCTGATGTACGGGACGACAGTTTTCTGGCTGCTTCTTTTTACCCTGATGAGCCTTGGTCTGTTTCTTACGGGAGGTTTTTCCATATGATTACCGGTGCATCTTACGGCCACGGCGGCGATATTTACAGAAACCGTGTGCGTCTTGATTTTTCGGTCAATGTGAATCCGCTCGGAACGCCCGGGAAAGTGAAAGAAGCGGTCATCGCGGCCGCGGAAAGACTGGATACCTATCCGGATCCGTCCTGTGAAAAGCTCCGGGTAAAGACGGCATTCAGATTCGGCGCCGATCCGGAAGACATCCTGTTCGGAAACGGTGCGGCGGAACTGATTTATCAGTTCGTTTCCGCGCTTCGTCCGAAAAATGCGCTGCTTTTGGTTCCTTCTTTCTCGGAATATGAAAAAGCGCTCGCATCATCCGGCTGTGAAATAAGTTTTTATACGCTCCTGCGGGAAAACGGTTTTGCAGCGGATGACAACATCCTTCCGCTGATCACAGAAAAGACGGATCTTGTCATGCTCTGCAGTCCGAATAATCCCACGGGGCGGGTAATGGAAAGGGAGCTTCTTCGAAGGATTCTGGAGCGCTGCCGAAAGACCGGAACCTGGCTCTTCCTCGATGAATGCTTCATAGAGCTTTCGGACACGGAAACGCCCTCTCTTTACACAGAGCTTCAGCCGGGGGACCGGGTGTTCATCCTCCGTGCGTTTACAAAAACCTACGCAATGGCCGGACTGCGGCTCGGATTCGCACTTTGCCGGGAAAAAGCGCTTCTTTCCGAAATCTGCAGGAATTCCCAGCCCTGGAATATCTCAGTTCCGGCCCAGGAAGCGGGAATTGCGGCGCTTGACTGCGGGGAATGGGTCTCGGAGGCCCGGAAAGTAATCCGGCAGGAAAAGGAATATCTGGCAGGAAGCCTGCGAAAATTCGGAATGACCGTATACAGAAGCGACGCGAATTTCCTGCTTTTTTCAGCCGGGCACGGACTGTATGAGGCCCTTCTTCAGCGGGGCATTCTGATCAGAAACTGTGAAAATTACCGCGGGCTTTCCGCCGGGGATTTCAGGATTGCGGTCCTTAGGCATGAAGAGAATGAGATGCTGATAAACGCGATTGAGGAGGTCCTCCATGCATGAGACAGGCATTGAAGGCTTTTACACGCTGAAAGACGGAAAGAAGCTGCGTTTCGGCTATACGACCGGGACCTGCGCTGCCGCGGCTGCGAAGGCTGCAGTCATGCTGCTCTTTCGAAAAGAAGCAAAAAAGACCGTACAGATCCGGACGCCGAAGGGAATCGCACTCGAGCTGGAGGTTCTGGAGCCGCATCTTACAGACGGAAAAGCCTCCTGTGCAATCCGAAAGGACAGCGGCGACGATCCGGATGTGACAAACGGCATTCTCGTCTTTGCCGAAGTGAAGCTTTCGCCGGAGCCGGGGATTACGGTTGAGGGCGGAACCGGTGTCGGGCGGGTGACGAAGCCCGGCCTTAAGGTGCCGGTTGGGGAAGCTGCGATCAATCCCGTCCCGCGGGAAATGATCCGCCGGGCTGCGGAAGAAGCGCTGGACGAATGCGGCGAGACGGTGGGGCTCGCGGTTGTGATTTCGGTGCCGGAAGGAGAAGAAATCGCGAGGAAGACCTTCAATCCAAAGCTTGGCATCGTCGGCGGAATTTCGATCCTCGGCACGACCGGGATCGTGGAGCCGATGAGTGAAGACGCGATGGTTGAAAGCATCGGGCTGGAGATCCGACAGAAACACGCACTCGGCGAAGAACGGCTGATCATTTCTCCGGGAAACTATGGCGCGGATTTCGCAAAAGAGACCTGCGGGATCGAGGAGTCCCGGATCGTGAAATGCTCGAATTATATCGGCAGAACGCTCGACATGGCTGTGTCGGAGGGCTTCCGGGAGGTGCTTCTCATCGGGCAGATCGGAAAGCTTGTGAAGCTCTCCGGGGGGATTATGAACACGCACTCCCGGGAGGGAGACGGACGGGCGGAATGCATGGCAGCCTGGGCTTTAAGAGCCGGGGCGGACGCAGACCTTGCGCGGAAAATATTGGACTGCGTCATGACCGAGGAGATGCTCCGGATCATGAACGAAGCCGGCGTGATGGAGCGCGCGATGGAAATCATGGGAGAACGGATCGATTATTATGTGCATAACCGCGTGAAGGATCAGATCCGCGTCGGTGTGGTTGTCTTCCACGAGCGTTACGGTTTTTTGTGTATGACCGGCCCGGCGCGTGAATGGATAGAGGAAATGCATCAGCGGCAGTAAACTTCTTGGCGCCAAGAACTGCGGGACGGAAGAGGAAAAGCTGTATCACTCTCTTGAGGAAATCCCCGCCGATGCGGGATATTATACACTGGTAATCGCAAAGGAGCAGAAACAATGATACATTTTGTCGGCGCCGGCTGTGGCGCGCCGGATCTGATTACGCTTCGCGGCAAAAGGCTTCTCGAGGAAGCGGACGTAATCATCTATGCGGGTTCTCTGGTGAATCCGGAGCTCCTGTCCTGGAAAAAAGAATCCTGCACGGTCTTTAACAGCGCGAAAATGACGCTGGAAGAGGTCTTTACTGTCATGCTGGAGGCGGAGAAGGAGAATAAGACGACCGTTCGCCTGCATACGGGAGACCCTTCGATCTACGGAGCGGTCCGGGAGCAGATGGATCTCCTGGACGAGGCAGGCATCGAATACGACGTCTGCCCCGGTGTGAGCGCGATGAACGGGGCGGCTGCCGCGCTGAAGATGGAGTATACGCTTCCCGATGTCGCCCAGAGCGTTGTGATAACGCGTATGGCGGGCCGCACGCCGGTTCCGGAGCGGGAGAGCATCCGCTCCTTTGCCGCGCACCGGACGACGATGGTGCTTTTCCTTTCCGCAGGCCTTCTTGAGAAGGCGGCTGAGGAGCTGATTGCCGGCGGATATGATGCGAAAACGCCGGCGGCCATCGTCTATAAGGCAAGCTGGCCGGACGAGAAAAGCTTTCTCTGCACGATCGATACGATGGCAGCCTGCGCCAGAGAGAACGAGGTGACCAAGACCGCGCTGATTGTGGTGGGCGACGCGGTGAAGCAGAGCGGCTACCGGCGCTCTGATCTCTATAACCCCGCTTTCTCGACGGAGTTCCGTCCGGCAAAGGAGTGATTCCATGCATGTGCGCCTGATTTCCTATTCGAAAAACGGCCGGAATACGGCGAAGAGAATTGCCGAAGCGCTCGCATCGGAAGGCCACGCATGCCGCCGCTATGCCCTTCCGAAATACTGCGAAGAGGGCGACGAAGCACTGACAGGAAGCGCCTCTTCGTGGGCCGGGGAAGCTTTCAGAGAGTCGGATGCGCTGGTATTCTGCGCGGCCGCAGGAATCGCGGTCCGTGCGATCGCGCCCTGGGTCAGGGACAAGACGAGCGATCCCGCGGTGATTGTAACCGACGAGAAAGGAAACTATATTATCCCCCTGCTGTCCGGGCATCTGGGCGGCGCGAATGAGCTCGCGCTTCTGATCGCAGAAAAAACCGGCGGGACCCCGGTCCTGACGACGGCAACGGACATTAACGGTGTCTTCGCGGTGGATGTATTTGCAAAGAAAAATCATCTCAGGATCTGTGACATGACGCTTGCAAAGGAAGTTTCCGCCGCGCTTCTGTCCGGAAAAACGGTGGGATTCAAGTCCGATTTCCCCTGGGAAGGAAAGCTTCCCGAAGGAGTCCTGGAGGAGCCGGCAGAGCTTGGCATATGGATTTCAGAGAGCAGGGAAGAAGCGCCCTTTCAAAGGACACTGCAGCTGGTTCCGCAGAGACTTGCGGCAGGGATCGGCTGCCGGAAGGGAAAGAGCATAGAAGAGCTGGAGATCTTCCTGCGAAAACAGCTTCAGGGGGCAGGGATCCGGGAAGAAGCGCTTTCCTGCATCGCGAGCATCGATCTCAAGAAAGACGAAGAGGGACTGAAGGCGCTCGCGGAGAAGCTCGGACTTCCCTTTGTTACCTTCAGCGAAGAGGAACTTCTCCAGGTGCCGGGGGAATTTTCTGTTTCTGAATTCGTGCGCTCAACAACCGGTGTCGACTGCGTCTGCGAACGCGCCGCGGTTCTGGCAGCCGGGACGGGGACGCTGATGATCAGGAAAACCGCCGAAAACGGCATGACATTTGCACTAGCCGGACGTGAGGAGGCAATTTGTTTTGAGTAAACTGTATGTCGTGGGCATCGGGCCCGGAAACTTTGAAAATATGACGGGACGCGCCGAGAAGGTGCTGCGGGAGTGTGATGTGATCGTCGGCTATACTGTCTATGCGGATCTCATCCGGCCGTATTTTCCGGAGAAGGAATTCTATACGACGGCCATGCGGCAGGAAACGGAGCGCGTCGAAGCGGCGCTTCAGATGGCTTCAGAAGGAAAGACGGTCGCGGTCGTCTGCAGCGGCGACGGCGGCGTATACGGGATGAGCGGGCTAGCGGAGGAACTTGCCGTGAAATATCCGGGAACGGAAGTGGAAACCGTGCCCGGGATTTCCGCGATGCTCAGCGGCGCCGCGCTTCTTGGCGCTCCCCTGATGCATGATTTTGCCGTCATCAGCTTAAGCGACCTCTTAACGCCCTGGGAAAAGATTGAAAAGCGGCTCAGGCTGGCTGCACAGGCGGACTTTGTCATCTGCATCTACAATCCTTCGAGCAGAAAACGGAAGGATTATCTGAAGCGGGCCTGCGACATCATTCTGGAAACCGCTTCGCCTGCGACCATCTGCGGTATTGCAAGGAATATCGGACGGGAAGGCGAAAGCATTTCCGTGATGACGCTTTCTGAACTGCGTGAAGCAGAGACGGACATGTTCAGCACCGTTTTCATCGGCAATTCCCAGACAAAGGCGCTGAACGGAAAAATGGTGACACCAAGAGGATACCGTTATGAATGACATCATTCTGTTTGCCGGAACGACCGAAGGCCGGAAAATCGCGGAGGCCTGCCGCAATCAAAACCTGACGCTTTATGTCAGCACCGCTACGGAATACGGCGAGGCCCTGATCGAAGCGGCGGATAATATCCATGTGCTGCACGGACGGAAGGAAGAAGCTGAAATCACTTCGCTGATCGAAAAAACCGGGGCGAAGCTCATTATCGACGCGACGCATCCCTATGCTTCGAAGATCACAGAGACGCTGAGGGGAATCTGCGAAAAAAAGCAGGTTGAATATCTGCGCGTAGTGCGCAGCGAGACGCATGAAGACACGGAATCCTGTGTATTTGTCAATGACGCGGAGAAAGCGGCGGAATATTTGAATACGGTTCAGGGAAATGTGCTTCTGACGGTCGGAAGCAAGGAACTCGCGAAATTCACCGCAGTCACGGACTATGGGGAGCGGTTATTTGCACGGATTCTTTCCCTCCCGGAGGCGGTTCTTTCGGCCGCTTCGCTCGGCTTTACAGGCAGGCATTTAATCTGCATGCAGGGTCCTTTCAGCGAGGAACTGAACGAAGCGATGCTGCGTGATACGAATGCGCGGTACCTGGTGACCAAGGATACGGGCGCTCAGGGCGGCTTTCCGGAGAAAATCCGCGCAGCGAAAGCCTGCGGCGTGACGCCCGTCGTGATCCGAAGACCCCTGAAGGAGGAAGGCGTGAGCGTGAGGGAGTGCCTGTCGATCCTCGGCAGGCGTTACGGCTTTTGTTTCCGGCTGGAAAAACAGGTCACGATCCTCGGCGTCGGTACGGGGAACGCGGGCACGATGACGACAGACGCGGAAAAAGCCTGCAGGGAGGCGGAGCTTCTGGTCGGTTCAAAGCGTGTGCTGTCGCTGCTTTCCCGTTTCGGAAAAGAGACAAAGGAAGCAATTCTGCCGCAGGAAATTGCTGAAATCATCGGGAAGAGCAGCGCGGGAAAGATTGTCGCTGCCATGTCCGGCGACACGGGCTTCTACAGCGGAGCGAAAAAGCTTCTCCCGCTTCTTTCGGATGATGATGTAACAGTTCTTCCCGGGATTTCCTCGGTTTCGGCTTTCTGCAGCCGGATCGGCACATCCTGGGACGACGCGGTCCTGTTAAGCGCGCACGGGCGCGCCTGCAATATTGTTTCCAGGGTCCGCAAAAACCCGAAGGTCATCCTGCTCGCGGGCGGTGAAGGGGGCGTTTCAAACATCCTGCACACGCTGACGGAATTCGGCTTTTCCGATGTCCGTGTCACGGTCGGGGAGAATATTTCCTATGAAAATGAAAGGATCCGCGAGGGAACGGCCGAAGAGCTTTCAGAGCAGGCCTTTGATTCGCTGTCGATTCTCCTGATTGAGAATCCGGAAGCAGAGAAATGCGTTGTGACAAGCGGCCGTCCGGACGGGGACTTTCTTCGGAGCGAGGTGCCGATGACGAAGCAGGAGGTCCGCGCCGTGACCCTTTCAAAGCTCCGGCTCACAAAATCCGCGACTTGCTGGGATGTCGGCGCGGGAACCGGCTCGGTGTCTCTGGAGATGGCGGAGTGCTGCGAGGACGGCATTGTTTACGCTGTCGAAAAGAAGGAAGACGCCTGCAGCCTGATTGAAGAGAATAAGCGGCACCTGGGCGTCACAAACCTGCAGGTGGTCTTCGGAGAAGCCCCGGACTGCCTTGCAGCGCTTCCGGCGCCGACCCATGTCTTTGTCGGCGGAAGCAGCGGTAACCTGCAGGCAATCCTCCTTGCGGCGCTGGAGAAAAATCCCGCGGTCCGTATTGTGCTGAACACCGTGACGGCGGAAACCTTTGCCGAAGCCGTGACGGCGCTGAAAACACTGCCTGTGAAGAATCCCGAAATTGTGCAGTTAAACGTCAGCCGCAGCCGGAAGGTCGGCCCCTACCAGATGATGACCGCCCAGAATCCGGTGTCGGTGATTTCTTTCGACGGAGGATCCGAAAATGGCTGATGCGCGGATTCTGTTTGCCGCACCGTCCTCCGGAAGCGGCAAGACGACCATTACCTGCGGCGTGCTGCAGGCGCTGAAAAACCGCGGAAAAAAAGTGTTTTCCTTTAAATGCGGGCCGGACTACATTGACCCGATGTTCCAGGAACGGGTGATCGGCGTGCCTTCGGGGACGCTGGACCTTTTCTTCTCTGAAGATTGGAAGCTGCGCTCCCTTTTTAAACGGAATGCCGCAGAAGCCGAAATCTCGGTAATCGAAGGCGTGATGGGCTATTACGACGGTCTCGCAGCTGCAGCTGACGAGGCGTCCAGTTATCGTGTCGCAGAGGCGCTTCTGGCCCCGGTAGTCCTGATTGTAGACGCTAAGGGACAAAGCCTCTCGGCACTCGCAACCCTGAAGGGATTTCTTTCTTTCCGGGAAGACAGCCGGATCCGGGCAGTGATTTTCAACCGGATGAGCGAGCACGTTTACAAAGCGCTGAAGCCGGAAGTGGAAAAAATGGGCCTGCTTCCGATCGGTTTTCTGCCGAAGTCAGAGGATCTCATGATCGAAAGCCGCCACCTGGGGCTTGTGACGCCCGGAGAAATCGAAGGGCTTTCGGAAAAGCTCCGAAGCCTTGCCGATACACTGGAGTGTACGCTTGATATCGACGCGCTGCTCCGGCTCGCGGAGGAGGCAGCGCCCCTTCCCGCCGCGCCGGAGCCGGTCCTGCCGAAGCTTCCGAAGGTACGGATTGCAGCGGCAAGGGATGAAGCCTTCTGCTTCTGGTACCGGGACAACCTGAACCTCCTGGCAGAACTCGGTGCAGAGCTTGTCTTTTTCTCCCCGGTTCATGATAAGGGCCTTCCGGAGGACATCCGGGGACTGATTCTTCCCGGCGGCTATCCGGAGCTTTATGCGAAGGCGCTTTCCGAAAATACCGGGATGCGCGAAGGCATTTCGCATGCGCTCAAAAACGGACTGCCCTGCCTTGCGGAGTGCGGCGGCTTTTTATACCTTCACCGGGAACTTGAGGATATGGACGGGCGTTATTGGCCGATGTGCGGCGTGATCGATGCGAAGGCCTGGAAAACCAGCCGGCTCGCACGCTTCGGCTATATTACGCTGAGTCCGAATGCAAAGAGGAAGGAAGCGGGAGGCGGTCTGCTTCTTCCCGGCGAGACGATCCGGGCGCATGAGTTCCATTATTACGAAAGCGGGGACTGCGGGAGCGCACTTCTTGCGAAGAAGCCGTCCGGAGCACGAAGCTGGGAATGCATTCACAGCCGGGAAAACCTTTTTGCGGGATTTCCACATCTTTTCTATGAATCAAATCCGGCATTTATAGAGCGCTTTCTCAGGCGCTGCATAGAATACGGAAGCGGGCAGCGCTGTACGCTGCCAGAGGAGTAATTACGATGGCAAAATCATTAATGATTCAGGGTACGATGTCAAACGCCGGCAAGAGTCTCATTGCGGCCGGGCTGTGCCGTGTTTTTAAGCAGGACGGCTTCAAGGTGGTGCCTTTCAAGGCTCAGAACATGGCCCTGAACTCGTTTATCACGCGGGAAGGCCTGGAAATGGGCCGCGCCCAGGTGGTGCAGGCGGAAGCCGCGGGCGTGGAGCCCTCGGTCCTGATGAATCCGATTCTCCTGAAGCCCACAACCGATATGGGCTCCCAGATTATCGTGAACGGAGAAGTCTTCGGACAGCTGTCGGCAAAGGACTATTTTGCGCAGAAAAGACAGCTTCTTCCGGAAGTACTGAAGGCCTATCATACGCTGTCCGAACAAAACGACGCCATCATCATCGAAGGCGCCGGCAGTCCGGTGGAAATCAACTTAAAGGACAATGACGTCTATGTCAATATGGATATGGCCAGAGCCGCGAAAGCGCCAGTGCTCCTTGTCGGGGATATCGACCGCGGCGGCGTATTCGCACAGCTCTACGGTACCGTGGAGCTCCTGACGGCAGAGGAGCGCGCCATGGTGAAGGGCGTCATCATCAATAAATTCCGCGGCGACCGGAGCATTCTCGATCCCGGCATCCGGCAGCTTGAGGACCTGATCCGCATCCCGGTCGTCGGTGTTGTGCCCTGGGTGAAGCTGGATATCGATGATGAGGACAGTCTGTCCGAGCGGCTCCAAAACGGGGCGGCTTCGCTGGTGGATATCGCTGTAGTACGGCTGCCGCGCCTTTCAAACTTCACGGATTTCAGGGCGCTTGAGGGAATCGACGGCGTCTCGGTGCGTTATATCAGTTCGACCCGGCAGTTCGGTGAACCGGATCTGGTCATCCTCCCCGGCACCAAGAACACCATGGCGGACCTTCTGTGGATGCGCCAGAACGGGCTCGAGGCGAAGATCAAGCGTTTTGCCGATCAGGGCGGCGCGGTGCTTGGCATCTGCGGCGGCTACCAGATGCTCGGAGAGAAGCTTTCCGATCCATACGGCGTCGAACAGGGCGGAAGCATGCGGGGACTCGGACTCCTGCCGGTGTCCACGGTCTTCACGCAGGAGAAAACCCGCACGCGCGTGGAGGGCGTCTTCGGCGATCTTCAGGGAATCTTCTCCGGACTTTCCGGAAAGCATTTTGAGGGCTATGAGATCCACATGGGCATCTCCGCAAATGATACGCCGATCATCCATATGACGGACAGCATCACGGGAAGCATCCGGCAGGACGGCTGCCGGAAAGGAAATGTGTACGGCAGCTATGTGCACGGAATCCTGGACGGAGACGAGGCGGCAGAGGCGATTATCTCTGCGCTCGCCGAAAAGAAGGGCGTCGATCCTTCCGATCTCGGAAAGGTTTCCGGGGAGGAGCATAAACAGAGACAGTATGACCTTCTTGCCGATACACTCAGAAAAAATATGGATATGAACCTCGTATACCGGATTTTCAGGGAGGGGCTTGCATGACAATCCGAAATCTGACACCTGCACAGATCGAAAAGGAAAGCTTCGCCATTATTACAGAAGAACTCGGCGGCAGAGCGCTCAACCCGGATGAGGCGCCGATTATCAAGCGCGTCATCCACACGACAGCGGATTTCGGCTATGCAGACACGCTGTATTTTTCACCGGACGCGGTTCGGATCGCGCAGGACGCTATCCGGGGCGGCGCCATCGTCGTTACCGATACGCAGATGGGTCTTTCAGGCATCAATAAGCGTACGCTGGAGCGCTTCGGCGGGAAAGCGGTCTGCTTCATGAGTGATCCGGAGGTGGCAGCGGAGGCGAAAGCTTCCGGCTGCACCCGGGCGAGGGTGAGCATGGATCACGCGTCGAAGCTTGGGGAGAATGTCATTTTTGCCATCGGAAACGCGCCGACAGCCCTCATCCGGCTTCGGGAGCTGATTGATGAAGGCTACCGGCCGAAGCTCGTGATCGGCGTGCCGGTGGGCTTTGTGAATGTGGTCGCTTCCAAGGAGCTGATTATGGAGAGTTCGGTGCCCTGCATCGTTGCCCGCGGCCGCAAGGGAGGCAGCAATGTGGCGGCCTGTATCGTAAACGCGCTTTTGTATGAGATGGATGCTACGAGGGGCGGGGAGAGAAACGGACAGACCGAAATCGAAGCTGCCGGAAAAAATGTTAAAAGCCGGCCGGGCCATAGTTCATCTTTCTTCCGGAACACGGCCTGCCGTTATTTCCCCTGCCATGCGGGCGCGGACCCGGAAACCTTTAACTGTCTTTTCTGCTACTGCCCGCTTTATATGCTCGGCGAAGGCTGCAAAGGGAATTTCCGCTATACGAAAAAGGGGATTAAGGACTGCACCTACTGTCTGGTGCCGCACCGTCCGGATGCGGCGGAATATATCCGGGAACGGTTCCCTGAGATCGCTGAGAGAGCCGGAATCCATTCCGGAGAGCTTCTCCCCGTACCGGAAGAAAAGCAGGAATACACAGAAGAGCTTCTGAAACGCTGGAATTCGGAAATCCTGCCGCCGGATGCGGCGGCCATGGACCGCGCCCGGGCACATTGGGACGCAGTCGCGAAGCCTCTTCACGGACTCGGGAAGCTCGAGGAGATCATTGTCCGGATCGCGGGAGTGACCGGCTCTGAAAAGGTATCGCTGAATAAGCGTGCCGTGGCGGTACTCTGCGCAGACAACGGGATCGTTGAGGAGGGCGTGACCCAGACGGATGCCTCCGTGACCGCAGTCATGGCGGAGAGGATCGCACAGCATAAATCCTCTGTCTGCATGATGGCAAAAACAGCCCATGCGGATGTGTTTGCGGCGGATTTCGGCATGCTTCAAAGGGTGGAGGGTGTTCGCGACATGCATGTGGCAAACGGAACCGCGAATATGACGAAAGGCCCTGCGATGACAAAGGAGCAGGCGCTCCGGGCGATTGATCATGGCGTCACGCTCGCAAAGGAGCTGCATGCATCAGGCTATCGGATCATTGTGACCGGAGAAATGGGTATCGGGAATACTTCTACCTCAAGCGCGGTTGTATCGGTGCTTCTCGGACTTCCGATCGACCTTGTCACAGGCCGGGGCGCCGGACTCTCCGACGAGGGGCTGCAGAAAAAACGCGATGCGCTGAAGCGCGCAATAGAGGTCAACCGGCCGGATTCCGCGGATGCCCTGGACGTCCTTTCAAAGCTCGGCGGATTTGATCTCGCGGGCATGGCCGGCCTCTATATCGGCGCAGCGCTCTGCCGCATGCCGATCCTGATCGACGGCCTCCCGAGCAGCGCTGCGGCGCTCATAGCTTCACGCCTGGTGCCGGGCTGTGTCCCGGCGATGATCGCAACCCACTGCTCGGCAGAGCCCGCGGCGCAGGCGATCCTCCGTGATCTTCAGAAGGAGCCGCTCCTCTTTGCCGACATGAAGCTTGGCGAAGGCACCGGAGCCGTGTGTCTCCTGCCGGTCCTGGATCAGGCGCTCGCAGTTTACAACAGCGCGGTCTCATTTGAGGAGACAGGGATTTCGCAGTATGTTCCCTTGGGAGGAGAGAAAGCATGATGATTCTTCTTACCGGCGGCTCCGCCTGCGGAAAAAGCTCCTATGCGGAAGAAATCTGCGTCAGGGCGGACGGGCCGAGATTCTATCTTGCCGCCATGCAGCCCTATGGCGAGGAGGGCATGAAAAAAGTGGAGCGCCACAGAAAGCTGCGCTCAGGAAAGGGCTTCACGACGGTCGAGCGTTATACGGACTACGCTTCGCTTGTGCTTCCAGCGCGCGGGACGGCGCTTCTTGAATGTATCTGCAATCTGACCTCGAATGAAATGTTCGACGCAGAAGGCAATGAAAGCGATCCGTACGAGCGCGTCCTGTCCGGAGTTGAAAATCTGGCGCGGCAGTCCGCGCTTCTTGTTGTGATCACGAACGACGTGGGCTCCGACGGCATTTCATATGATCCGGGGACAGAGGATTATATCCGGGCGCTCGGAAAAATCAACAGAGCCCTCGCATTTAGAGCGGACACAGTCATCGAAATGGTGGCGGGAATTCCGATTCTCTTGAAAGGAGAGCTTCCGCTGTGAAAAGTATTCTTCATGCGGTGGTGGCCGCTTTTTCCACCTTTTCAATGATACCGATGCCCCGGATCGAATGGAACGAGAAAAGCCTCCGGGGGCTTCTCGCGGCGCTGCCCCTCGTCGGCGCGGCAATCGGCGGCTTTATTGTACTGTATTATTATATCGCCGGTCTTTTGAAGCTTCCCTGGATTCTTTCCGCCGCGGTTCTGACCGTACTTCCGGCAGCGGTTTCCGGCGGAATCCATATGGATGGCTTCGCGGATACCGTTGATGCGATGAAAAGCTACGGCGACCCGGAAAAGAAGCGGGCGATCCTGAAGGATCCGCACGCCGGCGCCTTTGCGGTGATCGGTGTCTCGTGCTATTTCCTGCTGTATTTTGCGCTGTGTGCGGCGCTACCTGAGTCGGGCTTCAGAGAGATTCTTCTGCTCGGAATCACCCATGTGCTTGCACGGGCCGTCGGCGCGCTTGCGGGAACACTTCTTCCGGGGTCTTCCGAAAAGGGCATGCTCAGCATGTTCCGGGAGGCTGCTTCCCGGGCGAATGTCTGGGTGCTTTTCGGCTGGGCTGCTCTGTCGCTTGCAGGCGCGGCATTTCTCAGTCCGCTGGCGGCGGGGCTTTTCCTGCCGGTGTCGGCGGCGGTATTTTTCTATGTGAAGAGAACGGCGAAAAAGAGCTTCGGCGGGATGTCCGGCGACCTGGCGGGCTTCTGTATTTCCGTCAGTGAAATTGCGCTTCTTCTCGCAGTGGTTCTTTCGGAAAGGCTGGTGAGTTTATGGTTCTGATTCTCGGCGGAAAAGGCGCCGGAAAACGTGAATACGCCCGTACGCTCGGGTACGGCGATGAAGAGATGAGCGCGGATGTTTTCTCAGATGCTCCTGTAATGACCGACCTGGAGGAAGCAGTCAGGAAAGCGCCGGATCAGGCTGAGAAGCTTCTGGAGCCCCTTTGCAAAAAAGAACTCGTGATTTCATGCGAGGTCGGAAGCGGCGTGATCCCGCTTCATTATGAAGACCGGCGCTTCCGCGAGGAAACCGGACGGCTTCTTTTGCGTCTGGCGCGGGAAGCAGAAAGTGTGGTACGCGTGGTCGCAGGAATTCCGACAGCGATCAAGGGAGAGCTTCCATGCGGGCGCTCCTGATCCGCCACGCGAAGACTCCCGGGAACGAGGAGCACCGCTATATCGGGCGGACGGACGAGCCGCTGTCCGAAAAGGGACGTGCCGCAGCCGAAGACATGAAGAAGGATTACGGCAGGAAAAAGGTCTTCGTGTCGCCGCTTCTTCGCGCACGGGAGACGGCGAAGATCCTGTTTCCGAACGCTGAGCAGATCGTGCTTCCCGGTCTGAGGGAGACGGATTTCGGCCTGTTTGAAGGACGGACCGCGGACGAAATGGCGAAGGATGAAGCCTACCGCGCCTGGGTGGACGGCTGGTGCCTCGGGCCGGTTCCCGGCGGGGAAAGCAGGCAGGATGTGACAGAAAGGGCAGTCAGAGCCTTTACGGAAGCGGTTTGCCGGTCCATGGAAGAAAACGAACAGGAGCTGCTCGTCTTTGTCACCCATGGCGGTGTCATTATGTCGATTCTCTCGGAGCTTGGCCGCCCTGCACGGGACTACTATGACTTTCAGACGCCGAATCTCTCCGGGTGGCTTGCAGTCTGCAGGCTGCAGAACGGAGATCTTTCTTTATTGAAACCGGAAAAAATCCGGGAGCCCGGCGCCGCAGGAAGCGTATCTTAAGTTTTTCTTTTCTGCTGGACATTTGTTGGACAGGAGATGATAAACTGCCCTCATAAAGAGCATTCCGGGATGAAGACCGTATAAGGCGCGGGAAGGAACCGGGTACAGAATGACAGGAGGCACCAGGTGTCGGAGCTTAGCTACAGAGAAGCATTAAGAGAAAAACTGCTGGACCTGTCCGGTGAATTAAAGGTCGGACGGGATTCTTTTTCGCACAATTCCGGACTGTATAATCATCTGGAAAAGTCCATCGCGGATGTTGTCAAAATCCTGGACGAGCATTCCGGGGAAGAGACGCTTTCCCCGGCAGTTCGGACGGAACTGGAAGAGAAGCTCCAGATCATGCATGAGCAGGCGGTGCCGTACAGAGACCTGAAGCTTGCGCAGGGAGCGTATGACGCCGTCCCGGAGAATTCGCCGCGTGAAGCAGAGCGCTTACGGGTGGTCAGGATACGCTGCCAGGCAGCAGAGGACCTTCTGAAGATCGATACAAAGATTCCGAAAGATCCCGGAGCGGAGCACGGAATCATTGCGCCGGCAGTCCTGGAGCCCGGAGACCGGCTCGAAACAGACTGGCGCCTTCGGTGGAAGCAGAATGTCAGCTACCTTGCAAAGAAGCAGCTTCGGACCGGCGAGAAAGCCCTTCGGCAGTACGAGCGTCCGGCTGAGCTTACACAGGACGAATTCAATACACTGATGGACCTTTCCGGACAGGGAAATATCCTTGCATATAAGGACGATGCACAGCTCTGCCAGAAATACCCGAAGCTCCGTCTGACGCTTGAGAAGGCGGTAAATGCATCCAGGAAGCTTAGCAGGCTTTCCGAGAACGAGATGGCGGCCTATCTCGCGGGATGGACATCCCATGCTGTCGACAAAGCTACAAAGGAAGCAAAGAAGGAAAAGCAGCGGAAAGGCCAGCCGTTTACCGAAGAAGACAGAGAAAAACTGGAGGCAAAGCTGGAGATCCGGCTTCAGGACAAGCTAAAGAAGTTCGGAAGCGCCGAAAAGCTTGCGGCAGCGGGCGACGTCCTGGAACAGATGGCACGTTTTGCCGACCTGAAGATGAAGGTGATTTCGGATCGGAATTATGTGAAATACCCGCATACCAATACGCTCGGAAACATCTTCAGCGTGAAGGATTACGAAGGGCTGATCAGGACGGCCGCGACACAGAAGGAAAAAGAATTCTACCGGAACCTTCGGGACTTAAGGGAACTTGAAGACGCGGGCATCAGACACATTAAACCGGCGGAGATGATCGACAAGGCTTTTTACAGAAAGGTTGACGAATCCGTCTACAAAACAGTAAAGAAAGATTTTTTGAGCTTTAAGTCAGCGAAGCCCGGCTTCCAGGGGGCGGTCGCCGACAACAGCAACTACGGCGCGACGGATTCATCCACCGTAAATAAGATGGTCGTCGGGCAGAATTCCAAGTTCAGGGTCGGAAAGATCGGACTGAAGCTTCATTCGAAGCATAAGCATCTGCAGGTGTCCGGCAGCACCGCTTTCGGACAGGTGAAAACCGGAATGGCGATCGGAGCGAGTCTGAATAAGGCCGGTGCGGAGATCCAGCTGAGCGGCGAGGCGGCACTTGTCCGGGCGAGAATCAAAGCGCAGGCTTCCCGGGCCGGCTTCGGCGCTTCCGTCGGGGCAAATGCGAGCGTCGGTCACGTTTCGGGGAAGCTTACGGCAGGAATCGGCAGTGTGAAGGTAACCGGCGATGACGGAAAAGAGCACAACGAATGGGGCGTAACCGTCAAGGCCGGGGCTGTCGCCGCAGCTGTGAAAGGCGGCGGCGGAGGCACGCTGAACCTGTTCGGCCTGAAGATCGGGCTCAGCTTTACAGGATATGCCGGCGCTGTCGGCGCAGATTTCGGTTTTCGGTCGACTCTTGGCGGCGTCGGCCTGTCACTCGGGGGAGCGCTCGGCATCGGCGCAGGCCTGAAGCTTACCGTCAACTGGACCGGCCTTGTGAAAAACGTGAAAAACCTCTGGCGCAAGTCCAGACTCGCGAAGCTGATCGCGAATTATAAAGAGAAAAAGAAAGAGCATGAAAAGGAAGCCTTCAGAAAGGCAAAGGAGAATATCCGGGAGAAGCCGAAGATGAAGGAAGACGGCGGCATGAAGGAAGACCGGGTCGTAAAGGATGATTTTGATATCGGCGCCGGAAAACATAAAACCGGTGAACGGAGAGGATCCGTTCCGGCCGTTTCCGTCGTAAAAGGCGTCTGACAGAATGAAAGACCCTGCAGCAGGATAGGATTGTACGTGGAAAGGAGTCAGGAAAATGTATAAGAATATGCTTCCGATCGGATCGGTTGTGCGTACAGAAGGCGCAGTGCGTAAACTCATGGTCATCGGGCGGATTGTCACGACAGAGGAGGAGGACGCGATTTACGACTATGTCGGCGTGCCTTATCCGGAAGGGGTCAGCGGCTCCGACCGGATGTTCTTCTTCAACCGCGACCAGATTGAAGAACTGTATTTTGTCGGCTTCCAGGATCCGGAAGCGCTCGAGTTCCAGGCCGAGGTCCTGGATACGCTTGGGGAGCTCACGATCCGGAATCATGCGATCGTGGAGAAATAGTCCGCCGGTTTGTGCGGCTTAGACAGGAACGCATGTTATCATGAGCGCACCGGCGAAGGCGGGGAGAATCCTGAATCTTTTTTAACGCGAACTCGGTGATCGGTTCCGCGTATTCCCTTACCAATAATATCGGCATCGTGATTCCTTCATTCGCAGGGTTCCTTGTATGCATGGACTATTCAAACGGAACGCTCAGGAAGCCCTATAAATATGTGGTCTGGTTCATCCCGGGATTCTGCAGCAATTTCTTTAATCTGAACAGCTTAAGCATGCTCAGCATCCTCGGAGGAAACCAGGAGGAGAAGAGAGGACTGATGTTTGCGAAAAAGCATGCTTTCCTACCTTTTCTTCGAAATTGTGAATACAGCGGCAGGAATGATTATTTTCGCGAAACGGGACATCCGTTAAAAAGGATAAGACAAATATCAATAAAAGCTGACTTGAAAAAGTAACTTCCACTTGTAAGAGTAAATTCCACCATGCTTGAA
>CAMVNR010000048.1 GCA_947168905.1 uncultured Lachnospiraceae bacterium | reverse complement strand
CTGATGGCAGAAAGTTTTTATTTTTTCAACTGTCTACTTGACGGGAAGCAGTTCAAAATATCATTTGCTATTGCGACAGCCCCTTTTTTCATTTCTCTATTGATCAGGAGTTCTTTTCTTTCTGCTTCGCCTTGCGGGCTTTCTCCTTCGCCTGCTTCTCGAGGTATTTCCGGTTCTCTTCTTCACAGTCGAGTCCCTTCTTCTCACACTTCTCGCGAAGCTCCTTCACACGGTTTGCTTCCGCTTTCTTCTGCTGCTCCATGATTTCCGCGCGCTGCTGCTCCTGCGGTGAAACATACGGAATGCCAAGCGCTTCACATTCGGCTTTCCTGCGTTCGGTCAGCGTCTTCGTCACGACAGGCATCTCCCGGTCAATCTTAAAGAAGAACAGGAAGAGGATGACGAACATCAGGGCGGTCAGTGCGTTCGCTCCCTGGTAGGGGAAGTTGATCCAGGTCACGGTTCCGGCGGTCTGGTCTGCAAAAAGTTCGACGCCTTCCGCCGGGCCTGCAAAAGCTCTTTTTCAGGCCGGATAGGAATGGAAGGTATACGAACCGGTCTGAAGCTCGTGCGTCTTTCCGTCCGGAAGAATCAGGGTCGCCGTCATATTCGCCGGAATCTCGACCATAAAGGTCAGCTTCCGCTTCAGATCAAACCTTGACGAAGCTTCCCAGGAACTCACCACTTTTCCGTAACTGGTATGCACGACCGCCGCTGCATAGGACAGCGTACCGCCCGGCATGGGACGGATCGTCACATGATTTTCCCCGGTTACCTTTACCCCCGCAACCGTGTCGAACAGGAAGGCACAGACCGCTCCCGGCGAATAATGGTTCATGCTCTTTGCAAGCGGGTGTCCGTCCCCGTCATAGCACTCGTATTCTTCCCAGACCGTCGTCGCGCCTTTCTCCGCCATGGCAAGCCAGCCCGGCGCTTCCCGGTTCTCCAGCATCCGGTAGGCGGTGTCGATATAGCCGTGCTCAGCAAGCACCTGCAGTACAAAGGGCGTTGAGAGGAAGCCCGTACCAACCTTGTAATGCCTCGATACAGCCATTTCATTCAGTTTTTCGGCAAATACCTTCTCTTCCTCTTCCGAGAGAATTCCGAGCGCGAGCGGCCGCACAAGCTCCGCCATCCGCTTTGTATCTGTCGTTCCGTTCTTCACCCAGTGGAAGTGATAGGCCTTCTTCGCGCCTTCGGCAAATTCGCGGTATTTTACAGCGCTCTCTTTCTCCCCGATTTCCTCCAGCATCTCCGAGAGGAGTTTCATGGAGTAATAGGTATAGGCCGTCCCGACTTCCTGTTTGGGCATCAGAAGGTCCGTAATGCCGTTTCCGGTAACCGAGGGCTCCTGCGACTCGGCGACCAGCCATTCGCCCCAGTGAATGCCGGATTCGACGACATACTTATTGAGCTCGGAATCCTCGATCTTAAAGGTATCGTACAGCTTTTTCATCATCGCGTACGGTCCCTCATCCGGAAGATGAAGCATCGACTTATCCGCACAGGCGGCAATCCTCTGATCCGCGAAGGCGCGCATCAGTTCCAGGTTGTCGGTAATAAACGAGGAGTCACCGGTCAGTTTCCAGATCGTATAGGGGATAATGACAACAGCGTCCGCCCAGCCGACCGCGCCGTTCACCATGGCGCGTTCGGAATCGGAGGGACTTGCCTTGGGATTCACATCTTCCACAAGGCCGTTCTCCCGCTGGCAGTCGCGCACGTCCTTCAGCCACTTTCTGAAGAATGCCTTTGTCGCTCCGAGATACGTCGCTGTCCGGCAGAAGACCTGGGCGTCGCCGGTCCAGCCGCTCTTTTCGCGCTGCGGGCAGTCCGTCGGAACATCGATAAAGTTGCTCTTCATCGACCAGCGGGTGTTCCTTAAGAATTTCACAATCGCTTCATTGGAGCAGTCAAAGTCGCCGAAATACTCGATGTCCGAGTAGACCGACACGGCCTCGAAATACTCCGGATTCACCTCTTCCACGCCCTCTACAAGCGCATAGCGGAAGCCCGAATAGAAGAACTCCGGCTGGAAAAGATCCCCTCTTCCGGATCCGATATAGACGATCTCCTGCTTCACGGTCTCCACCGCCGGCTGCGACATCGGGAAGCTTAATGATGTATTGGAATACTCCCCATGATCAAGTGCCTCGAAGAGCCTAAGACGCATTTCCTGCCCTTCGGGAAGCCAGCTGTAGAAACGCACATAGCCTGCCAGGTTCTGGCCAAAGTCAAGGATTTTCGCTCCCGAAGGCGAAATCAGAAGCTTCGGGTTGAAAGTTTCATGCTCTGTGATATATGCAGCATTCGACGATGTCGGGATCCGTGTCTCAGAATGAAGTTCCACGGCGTTCCCGCGGTAGGGATCCTCCCGTGTATACCGTTTCGTCGGAGCATCGTATTCATAGCATTTCCGGGCGTCGTATACTTCGCCGTCCTTCAGATCCGAGAAACGGATCGGTCCGTCGTTTGTCCACCGGAAGCTGCCGTCCGTCGCGATCACTTCCCGGCTCCCGTCTTCATAGCTAAGCTCCAGCTGGGCAAAAAGCGCAGTCTGTGTTCCGAAGAAATACTCGTTCTGGAGCGCCCCGATCTTTCCCTTATACCAGCCGTCGCCGAGTGTGAAAATGATTTCATTTTCTTCTCCGGCCTTTACGTAAGACGTTACATCATAAGTCTGGTAATACAGGCGCTTTTCGTATTCCGTCGTGCCGGGTGCAAGCGGGGTTGTGACCTTGATGCGGTTGAGGCGTGCATAGTACACGCCAAGCGCTGTCGCATAAAGTCTCGCCGAAACAAGCCCCTGTTTTACAGTAAAATATTTCCTGAAATAGTCTGCGGGAAGCCTCTCTGCCCTGTCCGTATCCACACCGGCAATCCATTTGGCCTGCCAGTCGGAGGGCTCCAGAAGACCCATCTCAAAATACGCCTCCCCGGACCACTCCGGAAGATTATCTTCGTCCTCATCCCATAAAGCCACCTGCCAGGAGATCCTGTCGCGGCTTTTCAGGGCTTCTCCGGCATAGATGCAATACATATGATCTCCGGGTACTTTTCCGGAATCAAATACCATCCTGCCTTCAGCATTCTTTGCGACCAGCTGATAAGCAGTCTGTTTGGTTCCGCCGTATGCGTTCCAGGTCAAACGCGGTGACCGTACATCGATACCGATCGGGTTTAACAGGTCCGCCGTTCTGAGTCTGACTGCTTTCATAAATAACCTCCGATAGATTCCTCTTTATTCAGTTAATCAGTTATCACGCTGTCGCATCGATTTTGTCCCTCATACCACAAATTTTAAACTGCGGCCGTCCATAAGACAAGCCGCTGTTTCGTGAAACCAGTCATTTTTCAGGGAAAACCGGTAAATTTTAAAGAATACAGAAGCACGGGGCGAAGGCCGCCGCTTTTTATACCTTTAAAATCATACTCCAGAGCATGATCGCCGGGATGGAGCAAAGCGTGGAAAAAACCACGAGTTTTGTCGCAAATTCGGGATCGCGCTTATATTTCAGTGCGAGCATGCTCGTTGTCGCACCGGCAGGCATGGCGGCAAGAAGCACACTCACGCCCCGTACCATCGGGCTGATGGGCAGAAGCAGGCAGACGCCGTACACGATCAGCGGAATGATCACAAGACGGTTCAGGGTATAGAAGATCACGGTTTTATCGAGGATTGTCCTGAAATCGATATCCGCAAGGATCATGCCGATCACAAACATCGAGAGCGCGGTATTGCAGCGCCCGATCGTCTGAAGCGGCCGAAGAACCGGCTCCGGAAGCTTCACGCCCGTCAGCATCAGGATAATTCCGATCACACAGGCAATCACGCAGGGGTGTGTCACAACCTTCTTCAGGGTGCCGAGTCTGTCTTTCTCGCTGGAGTAGATGGCCAGGCCTTCCGACCACATCATGATCCGCTGCGGGATCAGGTAAACGCTCGCATACATCAGGCCGGTCGCTCCGAAGACGCCCTCCGCGATCGGATTTCCGAGGAAGCCGGCATTTGAGCAGATAATGGCATAGGTCAGACTTTTTTGACGGTCTTCCGGCTGTTTCCTGTAGAGAAGCTTTCCATAGATCACGCCGAACACCTGAATCCCGATCGAAATGAGGAGGATTGCCAGGCAGTCGCGAAGCGTATCCTTTGTCATGCCGTTTAAGAAACTCGTCACAATATTGCATGGCAGAATGACGTAGATCACCAGGTCCGTAATGTTTCTCTGCCCTTCAGCGCCGACAATGTGGATTTTCTTCACCAGAAAACCGACGGCGAGCAAGATGAATATCGTCAGTTGAAGTATCAGAAGTTCCTTCATGGATGAGTACCGTAAAACTTTCCTTCAGGATTTAAGTCTCAGCCGGGAATCGAATAGACCCGCGCTTCGTAGGGCCGTAGAATCGTGCTTCCGTCTGTTTTCACCTTCGATGTCTCCTTCACCGGATAGGACCCGAGAATAAGATCTGCGTTTGCAAGACTGATCCCGCGGCGCATGAGGAAACGCATCGGTTTTTCCGAGAAGGAGCAGATTACCAGGATTCTTTTCGGCTGGGCGGACATGGCTTTTGGTTCTTCGGAAGCGCTTTCTGAAGGCGTTTCTTCCCTCTCTTCCCGGGGAGGCGCCGCTGCGTCCGTCTCGCCATCGAGCACTCGTTCATAAACATAGATTTTATTGGAGAAAATACCGTATTCCCGGTACTTTCCGTCACGGACAACCTTCAGGCTTTTTCTCAGAGCCACAGCCTTCCTGTAGAAATTCAGCAGGGAATCCGGATCGTTTTCTTCCTGTTCCACATTGATCTCGCGATAGTTCTCGTTTACATAAAGCCAGGGCTCATGCTCCGAAAAACCGGCATGATCGCCGCCGGTCCACTGCATCGGCGTGCGCGCTGAGTCGCGCGATGCGCGGTGATAGAGCTTCAGGCGTTTCTCCTCCGGGTCCTTCAGATGCTGGTTCAGCGTCTGAACATCCTCGTACATATCGATGCTCTTTGGCCACCAGTTCGTCATACCAATCTCCTGCCCCTGATAGATAAAGGGCGTTCCCTGCTGGAACAGGTAAGAAACAGCCAGCGCTTTCCCGGAAGCCGTACGGAACTTTTCCGAACCGTAGCGTGAAATCACGCGCGGATGGTCGTGGTTCTCGAGATACAGCATGTTCCAGGCTTTCCCGTGCAGCTTCACCTGCCAGCGGCGGAACGCGCGCTTTAAGCGCCGCAGGGAGAATTTCATCGGTATATAGTCCGAAAACAGGCAGTCCGCGCACATGCACTGGAACTGGATCATCATGTCGATGTCGTGATGCTTCGGATCCAGCTCGGAAATATAGGTCATCGCCCTTTTCGGCGTCACGAGCGGCGCCTCCGCCAGCGTCATGCAGTCATAGTGCTGCAGCACGTCCTGCCGGAATTCCTGCAGGTATTCGTGGATATGCGGACCGTGGTTGTATTTCAGAATTCCAGAAAAGCCCGGGATCGGAATGTCGTTCGGGAGTCCTTCCTCTTTGCTGATAAAGGTGATGACGTCCTCGCGAAAGCCGTCGACGCCGAAATCCAGCCAGAATTTCAGGATCTTCTTGACCTCCTCGCGGACCAGCGGGTTATCCATATTGAGATCCGGCTGTTTGATCGCGAAAAGGTGCAGATAGTACTCCTTGCGCACTTCGTCCCACTGCCAGGCGGAGTCTCCTTCAAACATGGACGCCCAGTTGTTCGGAAGCTTCCCGTTCGGCTTTTTCGGCCGCCAGATATAGTAATCCGTGTACGGGTCGATCCGCTGCCGGGACTTCTGAAACCACTCATGCTCATCGGAGGTATGATTCACGACGAGGTCCATGATGATTTTCAGGCCTCTTTTATGCGCCTCCGTGAGAAGCCTCCGGAATGCCTCCATTCCGCCGAATTCCGGTGCGATCTTCATATAGTCCGAGATGTCGTAACCACAGTCCGCGCCCGGCGAACAGTAGAGCGGCGAAAACCAGATGCCGTCCACATTCAGGCTTTGTATATAATCAAGCTTGTCGATTACGCCCCACAGGTCCCCCATTCCGTCCGAGTTTCCGTCCTTGAAGGACCTCGGCCAGATCTGATAAAACACACCGTCCTTATACCACTGTGTCTGCTTCATACTCTCTCCTTTTCGCCGTCGGGGACAGGTTCCAAATGACTAAATTAATCCCCCGGGGACAGTCCCCGTTTCAGACGTTTTGGACTGCCCCTTACAGCGTCTTTCCATAATAGATCACCAGCGCTCCGTCGTCGAATTCATACTCGAGATAACGGGTGTAGCCCCAGTGCAGGTAGATGGCGAGATTGCGGCTTTCAACGGGCTCGACCCCGATCGTAATTTCACGGAAGCCGAGGCGTTTCGCGTCCTCCTCCATCACCTTCATCAGGCGGGAAATGTGCCCTTCGCCCTCGTATTTTTTGACAATCCGAAGGCCGTTGACATCGGTTGCCTCGCCCGGAATCACGATGTATTTCAGGTCGCCGACCGCCTCGCAGGCCGGGTCAAAAAGCAGGGTTCCCTCGCCGAGCGGTTCGCCGTTCCGAAGCGCAATATAAGTCTTGGACATCTTCCGGTCTTCATGCCGGAAGGCCTGGAAACGGAAGCGCTCCCAGATCGGCTTCCCGGGGTGGCTCCGGACATTCAGATCCCAGATCCTTTCAAGGTCGTCTCCGGTCGTCGCGCGGTAGGACCAGGTCGGATGCTCCTCGGATTCTCCGGAATAATCGACAAAATCCGCTTCTGTCATCGCATAATCAATCGCCGACTGCAGCACACCCTCCTGGTCGCGCCAGGAATCATAACGAATCCCCTGTTTTACAAATCCGAGCAGCTCATAGACATGCTGCGCGCGGGTGTTTTTGAGGTTGGTATCAAGGATGATCCGCGATACCTTCCGGCAAAACAGCTCGCGGATGAGAAGGGAAAGCGCCCGTCGGCCGAAGCCTTTCTCCTGATAAGCAGGATCACAGATCTTGATGCCGATCTCAGCCGTGAGTTCGCCGCGCTCCCCCGGAAAAAGCGAATCCACACAGTAGTGGTCCGGAAAATCGAGGTTCCTGTCATTTTCCCCGACGATTGTATAACTCATCTCTCCGACAGCCTTCCCGCCGATCTCGAGGATCAGGCGCCTTCTTCTCTCATCGCTGTCTGCTTCAAGATCTTTTGCGATTTTTTCCGCTGTCGTCCCGAGACCGTGCGGGAAGCCGGCATGCGCCATAACAGTGCCGTCATTCCACCATTTTGCAAGGATTTCAGTGTCAGATCCGCGGGTGTTTCGGATTGTAATCTCCTGATTTTCGAGGTACATGAATCAACCTTTCTTCCGGCAGCTCGATTGGCTCCGCCTCACAGCTTCTGGAACAGCCGTGCGCTCCAGAATTCCATCCCCAGCTCGTCCAGATAAAAATGCAGGATCGCCTTCCAGTTTTTGGTCGCGGTGCTGAGCATGATATATTCCGCACCGCCATCGTTTCGGACGGCATCCTTCGCAGCTTCGTAAAGTCTTCTCCCGATGCCGAGCGAGCGGAACTCCGGCTTCACATAGAGCTCTTCCACTTCAAAATAGGCCGTTCCCTCCGGCATTACCGAGCTCGTCGTCTTCGCCCTCTCCGTATGCCCGAAAAGGTATCCGACTCTTTCTCCGTCCTGGCAGGCGGTGAAAATCCGTTCGCCCTCAATATCCGCGCGCTCATTTTTACGGTAGCCGTGGCAGCTCTGTTCCTTCTCCCAGTCCTCCGAAAAACGGATCAGCTCCGAAAGAAGCTCCTCTGTCAGCGTCTCTTCCCCGATACTTAACATCTTGTCACTCCTTCGGCGGCCATAAAAGCAGTCTTGAAGTTTTCCTCCGATACTCCTCATAATCCGCTCGGCGCTCCTTATTGTGCCGTTCCATCATCGGAATCGATACAAAAAGGAACAGCAGGATGATCAGGAGGAAGCCGAGGCCCATATACCAGGTGCCCGGATACAGGGCCGCATAGACCAGGAAAATACCGGTCCAGAAGCTCATCTCCCCGAGATAATTCGGATGCCTGGAGTAGCGCCACACCGAAACATTGCAGCTCTTATGTTCTCCCGCGTGTTCCTCCAGGAAGCTGTGGATCGATGTGTCTGAAATGTGCTCCAGAAGAATCGCAGCAAGCATGACGATATATCCCGGAATCGTAAGCCAGGAAAACTCCGGCTGCTGCAGCACGAAAATCGCCCCGACCATCCCCATATAAACGACGAAGGTCGGAATCAGCTGCAAGCCGAAAAGATTGATCAGAAAGAAGGCAGGTTTACTGAGCTTCTCGCGGTACTGCGCATAACGCCAGTCTTCATGTCCGAGTCCGCGGTAGGTATAGATCCAGTTGGCGGTCAGGCGCGTCGCCCAGACCGTCACGAAGAACAGCATCAGGATGCTGTTCGGATTCCACAGGCGGAAGCGGATCAACAGAAGCAGCAGGAGAACCGGCGGCTCCACGCTCCAGTACGGATCATAAAGCGAGGTGTCCGGATAGAAGCAGGTGACGATAAAGATCACAAGCGTTGCGGCAATCGTAAAGGCTGCGGAAGCTATAAAAATGGGATCTATCATCAGGAATGGGATGAGCCCGGCGCCAAATGCCGCAATGTACAGCACCAGGTTCCAGATCAGTCCCTTTGTTTTTTCGGTCATTCCTCCGGCCTCCTTGAACCGCAGTTTGCACAGAATTTCCCGGGGTTATGTTCGCCGCATTCCGGACAGATCCAGTACCCCTGCCCGTCGAAAACAAGCTTCCTTTCCGGGCCGGCTTCCGCCCCGTTGGTACTGTTTTTCTTCTGAACCTCGAGCGCCTCCTTCATGCCCATGATTCCCATCATCCCGTTCATCGGTTTTGGCGGAATATCCTCATGCTTTTGCAGATTTTTTATCTCCGCAGCCGCCTTCATACGGCTGATGATATCATTGATTATTCCGGCACCTTCCTGCGGAACGGCAGCCATGTCAATGCTGAAATATTCCTGCTGCGGATTCTTCGGATTAATATCACCGTAGGTCAGCGAAAGATGCGAAGAGGAAGAATAGTCCGTCGGCATGAATCTCGGATCCGGCCTGTACTTCATCTTCGACCATGCGGGCATATTCTCGCGCTCCGCGATCTTTTCGATCTCCGAAAGGGTCGCGGCAGGAACACGGTAAACGTCTTTCTGCCCGCCGCTCAAGCCGGATTCGTGCCGGATCAGGAGCTCGGCTTCATCATTTTCCAGACGTTTCAGCGTAACCTCGCTCTCTTCGTGACTGTTCATCATCATCCCGTTCGACCAGAAGCTGTAACTGACGCTTCTTAAGGCGCCGTGCGGCTCCCGCATCTGTTTCAGTTCGGAAAACGTAAGCGGCTTCTCCTCTTCCTGTACGGTATCCGGCACTTTCGCAAAACGCGGTGCGCCGCAGGTCAGACAAAACCTGCCGGAACCTGTATTCTCAGCCTTGCATGCGGGACAGATCCATTTTTCTTCAGACATCTCTTTTTCCTCCAGTCACTGCTGATTTTACGTTATTCTTCTCCTTGTTGATTGTCTCAAGCACAGCCGACGCAAAGCACTTCAGTGCCTCCCGGTTTTCCTCCGGGATTTCAAAGGTCCGGCCGCCGATATAGGAAAGCAGCGCGTCCCTGACCGGAGTTTTCATATTCTCCGGCAGATGGTCCAGCGCCCATTCGCCGCCTTCTTTTTTGGAAAGCACCGTTCCTTTCCGGATAAAAGCCAGCACCCGGCAGAGGTTCAGGATCACATAGACCGGGTTTTCGAAAATATCCTCTTCCGCCGCCTGCACGTCCTGCAGGATGCTGTCGAGATACGCTTCTTCCGGCACTTCGGCAAAAGTTTCCGCAATCCCGGGGCCGTACAGGCACTTCCCGCGCACGCCGATGACCGTGAAATGCGCAGCAAGATCCGGATCGGCGCCTTTCATATCCCGTACGTAGGCATCCATGTCTTTCTCGGCGCGTTCCAAATGGGCTGCGGAAAAATGCAGCACAAAGGGTGTCGGGTAGACAAATTCCCGGCAGGCCTTTTCCGTCACGATGCTGACTTCAAAACCGCCGTGGCCGGCCGAAACCGGCAGCTTTTCCTGAAGGGCAAGCAGCATCCTGAGGAAAGCCTTTTTCTCCTCATCCGAGGGTTCTTCCTTAACTGTCAGGATCAGGTCGATATCGGACCTTTCCGGATTCCAGCAGCCCATTGCCACCGAGCCGTGCAGATAGATCCCTCGCAGGTTCTCACCGAGCGTGCCGAGACTTCCTCCGACAAATTCCGACAGGAGCGGCTGAAGCTTCTCTTCGCGGACTTCCCGCACAAGCTCCTCGACAAGCGAGATCGCCTCATAGACCATCGCATCGCAGTGCGGCTTCTTCTCAAGGCCTTTTTCGGCATTGATCCTGAGAAGGTCGCGGCACTCCAGGAAGCCTTCGTGGTTCTCCTGGACCCGCCGGTAAAAGCGGCCGAGGTTCTTCGGATCGTCGATGCCGAAAAAGCCGAGCGCCATCACGCCGCCCGTCACCGCGCCGCAGATTCCGCCTCTTTTCATGCCGCCGCCGAAGCCCGCCGCGAATTTCATCGCCGTCTCCTCCGGAATCCCGAAGGCTTCCGCAAAGGGGAGCACCACGGACTGCGCGCAGTTATAATGCACCGCCGTAGCCCCGCGCAGTTCTTTTGCCCTCTCCGTCAGAACGTTCATTTTTATCCTTCCTTTACTCTGTCAGCTCGTCCAGCGTCAGTTCGAAGCTTCCCGCGAATTCTTCCATAAAGATCCGAAGCTCCGGAAGCTCCTCCGAAATCTTTTCGAGCTGTTTTCCGATGGAGTCCTTCGCGCTCGCGAATTCCCGGTTGCCGTATTTCAGTTCTTCCACGCATTTCAGGTAAGCCGAAAGCTTGTCCGCCGCCTTGACGATCCGGTATTCGCGGGTGTCCTGCTCGGGCTTCAGATACGGCGAAAAAGCGGGTTTTAAATCGTCCGGAAGCATGGTCAGAAGTTTCTCAACAGCCACGTCCTCTATGTCGTGAAAAGCGGCTTTAATGCGCGGATTCGCGTACTTGACGGGCGTCGCGAGATCCCCGGTAATGACCTCCGAAACGTCGTGGTAAGCCGCTGTCAGGACGATCTTTTCAATGTCCGTTTCAATGCCGAGCCGTTCCTTTGCGATCGCAGAAAGCGCATGGGATAAAAGCACCACCTGCATCGTGTGCTCCATGTCGTTTTCCTGCTGCGTGCCCTGCATCAGTCCCCAGCGGCTGATGTATTTCATTCGGTTGATATAGGCAAAAAAGTTATTCATGATACCTCCTGGCGCGTCAGGTTCTTCAGCCAGATGTCGGTGTTGAAGCGAAGATACAGGAACGGGAATTTGACGATCTCATCGGCGCACATCACCATATAGACGACCATTACGGGCCAGTGAAAGACAAAACAGCCGAGTAAAGACAGCGGGATCGCGAAGCACCAGGTCGCGATCAGCACGCTGTAGGCGTCGTAGCGCGCGTCGCCGCCCGCCGGAAGCACGCCCACCGTAAACACGGTATTGTAAGCATAGGCAAACATATACAAAAGGTGATACAAAAGCATATACACCAGGTACTGCTTTGCCTGCGGTTCCAGCGCGTAGAAGAGATATACCAGCACGCCCGTCACCGCGATCAGCCCCATATTCACAAGCCCGTTGACAAAGGAAACGCCGAAGAAGCGTTTTCCATAGGCTTTCGCCTTTTCAAATTCATTCCGTCCCAGCATTTTTCCGAGCATAATGCCCGCGCCGGAAGCCAGGCCGTGTGTCAGGCCCTGCATCAGCGTCTGCGCAACGCCGGTGACGGAATAAGCCGCCGTGACATCGGTGCCGAGGTGGCCCATGATGAAGGCGTGCATGGTCATCGAAAGTCCCCAGGAGAGTGCCGAGCCGAGCATTCCCGGAAGCACATACCAGAGATCCTTTTCGAAATCCTTCGAGAAGAAACGAAAGCTCTCCGCATCCGGATGAATATGGTCTTTCTGCAGAGATTCCACGATGCAGATCGTCATGGCGATCAGTTCCACCGCAATCGTCGAATACGCCGAGCCGTTCGCGCCGAAGCCCTGCCATTTTCCGACGCCGTAGATCAGGAAGAAGTCCGCCGTCATATCGACAATGACTGTCAGCGCCGAAATAAGAAGCGTCATTTTTACGCGTCCCTGGATCCGCATCATCATGAGATAACACTGTGCGATACCGGAAAATACGTAGGAAAAGCTGACAATCCTCAGGTAGTCCGCACCGATTCTAATCATCTCGGCGTCCTGTGTAAAGACGGACATGATCCTTTGGGGGATCAGGAGCGCGAGGAGGAAAAATACCAGTGAAAGCCCGATCGTATAGCGGATCGCCATCGCGAGAAACCGCTTCGCGTTCTTCGTATCGCCTTTGCCGTAATACTGTGCGACCAGAACGCCGATCGCACCGATCACGGAGCCCGTGAAAAGCGACATCACAAAGGAAACCTGGTTCGCGAGCGAAACCGCGGCGATCGAGGCCTGGTTCAGCCGCCCGAGCATGAGCGCATCCGACGCGCCGACAAGCGCCGTCAGAAGGTTCTGCAGCGCCAGCGGAACCGCCAGCGTAAGAAGCTCCCTGTTGAACTGCTTTTTGTCCTCTTTGCTTAAAACAGCAGGAACAATTTTCGTTTTTTTACTGTTCATACCGACCTCGCACCTTGATATCTGTCAGTAAAGCGAGACGCCTCTTTTTTGACCTCTGCTTTCTGATGAAACATATCATACCAGAAAAACCCCGGTTTGAAAAGTCCGAACAGCAGGAGCTCCCGTCAGCCCCGTCAGCGTCCGTGAGAAAGCTGCACACTGCTAAGGCAGATAAACAGTGCCGCCAGGCCGAGATTAAAGACTGTCCCGACTGCAAGACCGACAGGAAGGACGCCGAGCGCCCAGGTGACGGCAATAATTCCCGCGATCGGCCCGAGCCCGAAATACAGGAACATAAACTGCGCCAGCTGCTTCACGACTCTTCCCGTATACTGCGGAATCGACAGGTCAATGAATGTTGCGATCGTCGTAGAATACGCATCGACCGAAAGAATAAACAGCAGCCATACAGGCACCAGGTACAGCGGCGCCTTCAGAATCAGCGCTGCCGCAAAAAGTCCCGGCAGAAGGTCCAGCAGGCTGTTGTAGCTGCCGCCGAGGAAGGAAAAGATCAGTTTTTTAAACATGTTCTCCGGAATCATCCGGAACCAGTCCATCCGGACATCCTGATCGAGCGGATTGCCGATGGAGCGGTAGAACGCGACGGCGGCAAGAAGAAGCGCTGCTGCAGTAAACCTCATATCACCCAGATCCTTTAAGACAAACAGCAGTAGGACCGCTGCGCCTGTTCCGAGCACGAAATAGGTAATCGTCGTTTTTGTGAAATACCCCAGCATCGCGAAGCGGTGCCGGTTGTATACGGTTTTCCAGAAAAAGACATTCGCGCCGGCGCCCCTTTCGAGCCCGTCGCGCTTCAGCTTCTCGCTGCGGTCTTTACGGCGTCTATGCATGGTGACCTTTCCGGTCTCCTGCGCTTCCCTGAGGAGTTCTGCGGTTTCCTCGGATTTCGCCATGGCGTCTTCATAAAAGTCCGTTTTCATGCGGCTGATCAGAATGAGGAGGCCTGCCTCCGAAAGAAGGACCAATCCGAGCATCAGAAAGCTCATCGGGGCATTTCCCTCGATGGCATACATGCAGAAGGCCTTCAGCCAGCCGATCACAGGAATATAACGGCTCACGGGCGAATTAAAGTAACCGAATGCCGCCGTAAGCGCGTTCCCGCCGTTCATGAAGAAATACCCGAGATATCCCGCAAAGATAACCCCGAGGAAAATGTAGACACCGGTTGTAATCCGCGACTTTTTGCCTTCATGTGTCGCTAAGAAAGCATAGAGGAAGGACTGGAGAAGCATAGACAGTATGAGCAGCAGCCCCCAGGCGAAAACAAGGGAAAGCGCTCCCTGAATGCTGAAGCCGAGATTCATGGTCAGGTTCGGCATCTGGAAAAGCATATACAGCGAAACAAGCGCGAGCGCCCCCATTTTTGTCACGAGCCGGAACATCAGCACGGCCTGCGGCTTCATCGGCGACGGAAACAGGATCGTCACGTCCGCCGGCAGGAAGATCTTCGCCCCGCTCTTATCGGCACTGAGTACCTCCAGCACCAGGATCAGCAGAATCACCGCTCCGATCGCAAGCTCCACAAAACCCATCTTCGAGCCTTTCGGAAGCTCAAAGCCAAACATGATGATCGGCTCCTTCACTTCCATTTCGGACTTCCCGTCTTCTATCGTATCCGATGCGGAACCATCCGCGGCTTCCTCATCGGAAATGATTTCCTGATCGCTTTCTTCGATTGCAGTCTCTTCGGCGCGGTCCCGGATGGCAGAGCCGATTCTGGCTGCGGTAAATCCGATGATTCCGCCTAAAAGCGCACAGGCCAGTACAAAAATCACCACCCAGGATTTGAAAATCTTCTTCAGCTGATTCTTAAAGGTGTGGGAAGCATAATACAGAAACAACCGCATGCTTACCTCCTCCCGAAGAGTCCGTTTTTCTTCTTTTCAGGTTCCGCGTTCAGTTCCTCTTCGGAAACCTGATCACCGCGCATATGCTCTTCGCTCACGCCTTCCGTGACTTCAAAGAACAGTTCCTCGAGCGTCTTCTGGCTTTTCTCCAGTTCATTCTTCGTAACATTGGCGCGAAGAACACCGTTCTGCAGCACCAGCGTCCGGTCCCAGAGCATATCGACACTGTCAATGATGTGGGTACTGATCAGAAGTGTTTTTCCGCTTTCGTGCATCTCTTCGATCACGCTTTTCAGTTCCTTGATTGCATGCGGATCAAGACCGATCATCGGCTCGTCGAGCATCAGCATGTCCGGATCCGGCAGCAGTCCCAGACACAGATTCAGCTTCTGCTGCATGCCCTTTGAAAGCTCATCCCCGAATTTTTTCCTCTTATCCGACAGCTCAAACCGTTCCAGGAGCGCTTCGATCCTGTCCTTATAGTTATTCAACCGGTAAGCGCGCGCCAGAAACTCCATGTGCTCGGAAACCGTCAGATTCGGATAGAGCGCGGGCATTTCCGGTATGTAACCGAGGATTCTGCGGGCTTCCACCGATTTATTGGGATATCCCGCCACAGTAATTTCGCCCTGGTATTTCAGAAATCCGATCACAGCCTTCATGAGCGTGCTCTTTCCGGCGCCGTTGGGTCCCAGAAGCACTGTCACCTCGCCCGGATTCAGATGAAACGACAGGTCATTTACGGCGAGTGTTTTTCCGTATTTTTTCGTCAGATGTGAAACATCGAGCATTTTGCATCCTTTCCGCCGCCGTTTTTTCTTCCCTTTCGGTCATCGGCGGCATTGCAGCCATTTCTGCCCTGAATTATAGCAGATGCTTCATTCTCCGTAAATATTCAATTTCGGAGCATTAAGCTGTCTTAACTGCCCATTTGCCGAGAAATTAAAAAAGCGGCATGAAACCGCAATCCGAGACTGTGCGCATTCGTCAAATGAGCACACAAAAAGCATATATCGTTTTTCCTCACTCCCCGCACACAAAAGAACCGCCGGGCGAAAGCGCTCGCCTCCGGCGGTCCTTGATAAACTGTATGTATTTCCGTTAACAGCGATCAGTTAATGATTCGTACAGCGCAGACCGGATTCCGGTAATAAGCGCTGCTGACGATAACACCCGTCTCCACCGTTCCGGAATGGACGATCTGTCCGTTGCCGATATACATGGCGACATGGCCAAGGTCACTGTAGCTGTTCGCATAGAACAGAAGATCTCCGGGCTGGATGCTGCCGACATCCACACGGGTTCCCTGCACGGACTGTCCTCTGGGCGTCCAGTCAAGCCAGTCCACGCCGAAGTTCTGGTAAACAAGATGTGTGAAACCGGAACAGTCGGTGCCGGTATCCAGGCTTCTTCCGCCGTGAACATAGGGATGTCCGACCCACTGGAGAGCAAATGCCACAACGGCATTTCTCGTCGCAGAGGCGGGATCTGTCGCTGCCGCAGCCTGATCCGCTGCCGCCTGGGCTGCCGCTGCCTGAGCCGCCGCTGCCTGGGCTGCCTGAGCCGCTGCTGCCTCGGCCGCTGCCCGGTCCGCTTCCGCTGCCTGCTGAGCGGCAAGTGCCGCCGCTTCCGCCGCCGCCTGCGCCTGTGCTGCTTCCGCTGCGAGACGCTCTGCTTCCTCCTGGGCTTTTAAGGTCGCTTCCAGTTCCTCCTGAGCGATCCTTGCCGCTTCTTCAGCTTCTTCACGCCGCCTGATTTCCGCTTCTTCCTCCTGAAGCGTCATAGCCGTCTGGAATTCCATCCGGATATCCAGGCATTCCGCGTATACAAAGCCCGAGCTGGCATCATCGGATTTCATCTTTGCCCAGCCGTCATCCGTCAGTTCCTCTATGTATACTTTCGTTCCTTCCTCATAATAGGTGAAGACATTGTCGGGATTCGTCAGATCCGGTTCGGAACGGACTCTTAAATATTCTTCCTTTACAATACCCGTCAGCACGCCGACTTCTTCCTTCATCGCCTCCGCTTCATCACCGACAAGGAAAAACTCGGATTTGATATATCCGATGACATTTCCCGATGAGATCAGGAACCAGGAGCCGTCCGCTTCCTGCATTTCATCAATGATGTAGGCTGCACAGTTGTTGAAAATCTTGCCGACGACCTCCGCTTCCGTGCTCGGGCTTTTGCGGACATTGACGTAATTGGGCACTACAGCCAGTGCTGTCAGACCGATATTCGGAGATTTGGTCTCCGCTTCAGTAGTCGCTTCCGTGGTTTCCGCCGCAGGTTCTTCGGTGGTTTCCGCAGCAGTATCTTCGGTCTGCGGTGCCTGAGCCTCCTGATCCGCAGCCGGCTCTGCCGCAATCGTTGTCACTGCCGCCAGTTCCCCTCCGGCGCCTTCATTTTCTCCCGGCGCCGCGACCTGCAATAAACCGGCTTCCGCCTGCGTCACCTGTTCGGTTTCGGATGTATCTGCGGGAGCAAGGACTGTGTACTCCGTAGCGCAGGCTGACAAAAGGCAGATGCTCATTGCCGCTGCGATTGCTGAAACTGTCTTTTTATGCATTCCTTTTTGCTCCTTTCTGTCCTGTTCAGCCGGTAATCCGGCATCTTAATTATACACTACTTTTTATCAGATTGCAATATTTATGTAATAATAACTTAACATTTGCTTTCCGTATTGACTTTCTGTTCATTTAAATGATAGAATAGCTGCGGCTTATCATCTGCAGACCTGAAAATACTTTTTCGTAAGGAGTATCCGGCCACGAACACCACCTTCATTCTTATTGCAGTCATATATCTTTTTCTGATTACGCTTCTTTCTTTTATCCCGGTCTTTATCAATATCAACCGAGGCCGCGAAAACAGAAAAGCGCTGATACTCGTTCTCTGTATTCTCGGCGGCGGGATCGGCATTCTTCTGGCGCTTCTGTCCCGAAAAAATCATGCGCCGAAGGCTGTTGAACTGAAACCGGCGCTCATCGGGTCCTCCGTATTATGGATCCTCGTCGCAGGTCTTCTGTTTGCGCCTGAGATTCTGAGACTCAAATCAGAATTAGCAAAGAGCCTTACCCGTCAGGCAACGGAACAGGCCGCCGCAGAAGCTTCCTCCGAAGAAGCACTCTCAGAAGAACCCGGGCCGAAAGAGGATCTCGCTTCCGAAGAAGCCTCCATTGCCGCCGAGGCCTCCCGGAAGGCCTCCGAAGAGGAATCCCTGAAAGCGGAGGAATCCGAAAGAGAAGCCGAAAGCCTTGCGGAAGCATCCCGTCTTTCCGAAGAAGAATCCATCCGTGAATCCGAAGAGCTTGCGTCCATCGAAGAAGCGTCAAAACCGCGCTATATCTCCATTGCCGCAGTCGGTGATATGCTGATGCATCCCGGGGTCAGCGGATACGCCTTCCAGCCGGACGGATCGCTGAACTACGATTTCTGCTTTAACGAAATCCGGACGGAAATCGAAAGCGCGGATATCGCTGTCGTCAATAACGAAGTACCGTTCGGCGGGAATGAGTTCGGGCTTCAGAATTATCCGAATTTCAATGTCTTTAATGAGCTTGGGGACGCGGAGGTCCGCGCCGGTTTTGATGTCATCCTGAACTCCACAAATCATGTGCGCGACATGGGAACCGCAGGGATTCTGAGGACCATTGATTTCTGGAAAAAGTATCCCGAGGTTTATTCGATCGGCATCCATGAAAGCCAGGAGGACCAGGACCGGATCCGGATCATCGAGCGTCAGGGAGTCAAAATCGCACTTCTGAATTACTGCTACGGAATCAACGCCGGTTTTCCCTACGAGCAGCCCTTCCTCATCGATATGATGCGTCCTGAGGACCGGGACCGCATTGCCAGAGATCTTACGCTGGCGGAAGAAAACGCGGACTTTACGATTGTTTTCCCTCACTGGGGCGAGGAATATCATCTGCATCAGACTCCGGAACAGACGGAGTGGGCGCAGTTTTTCACCGAATACGGCGCCGATCTGATTATCGGAACCCATCCCCATGTGCTGGAGCCTGTGCAAACCGTCACTTCCCCGAACGGCAATACCTCTCTGTGCTATTATTCGCTCGGAAACTATATCTCGCTGCAGGATGAAACCATGAGCGTGCTCGGCGGTATGGCGAAGATCGTCCTGGAGGCGGATCCGGAGGGCGTGAGAATTGCACACCATGATATGCAGTATCTCGTGACCGACTACCGTGCGGATGTCTCCTGGGCTTATGTTTATAAGCTGGAGGACTATACGCCGGAACTGGCTTCCCAGCACGGGATCCTCGTTTCCGGACTGCCGGGAAACGGTCTCAACGCCTCCTATCCCTTCAGTATCGACACTTTCTACCGTATTATCGATGAAGTGACGTCAAATGCCGACTGATGCCTGTTTGCATCCCTACTAATATGACCGCATTCGCAGGGCAATGGTTGCATTTTTCGAAAAAAACAATTCTATCGATCGCTTTTCCAGCGGAGCCGGTGCAGCTCTCCGTGCTCCTTCAGCCCCTCAAAATGCTGCTGGCGGAGCGCCTCATACAGGACAATTGCCGCGGCGTTAGATAAATTCAGGGACCGGTTATCGTCTTTCATCGGGATCCGGATACAGTCTTCCTCGTATTCAACAAGGATTTCCTCCGGAATTCCGGCGGTTTCCTTCCCGAACATGATGAAGTCATCCGGGCCGTAGCTCACATCGGCGTAGGTTTTGTGCGCCTTCGTTGTCGCCATAAAAATCCGGGCATCCGGGTTTTTGTCCAGAAAATCCTGAAAGTCCTCATACACATACAGTTCAAGATTTTTCCAGTAATCCAGGCCTGCTCTTCGCAGGCTTTTTTCATCGAGGGAAAAGCCGAGCGGCCGGATCAGGTGCAGGGCGCTTCCCGTCGCCACGCAGGTCCGCCCGATATTGCCTGTATTGGACGGTATCTCCGGTTCGTGAAGAACAATATTCATCTCGTATTATTTCCTTTACCAGGGCTTATTTTCTTAGCCGAAGCTTTGAAGGAGCATCACGGGGTCCTGTCCCGGGCGCTCAAGAAAGCTTTCTTCTTCGCCGCGAAGGATCACCTTCTTC
>CAMVNR010000047.1 GCA_947168905.1 uncultured Lachnospiraceae bacterium | reverse complement strand
CCCATATATGCTGCATGAGAAATCAGCTTACGGAGCCGGACCGAGATCGGAATCCACCTCCTCTAAGCGCAGCGTAGGTGGGGGTAGTTCAATCCCAGCGGATGCGGGAGCCCCGTTCGTCCTTTTCAACGACGAGATGGTCCTCGATTTCCGCCTTCAGCTCCGTTACGTGGGAAATAATCCCGATCAGGCGGGAGGAACCTGCCATCTCCTTCAAAACGCGCACCGCGCTGCGTCGCGCGTTTTCGTCGAGGGAGCCGAAGCCTTCGTCGATAAACATGATGTCCAGATTGATGGAGGGCACGGATTCACGGATTTCGTCCGCCATTCCGAGCGCTAGGGACAGCGCCGCCATAAAGGACTCGCCGCCGGAAAGCGTGCGGACCTCCCTTTCCTTCCCTGTCACGAAGGAATAAACCATGAAATCCAGCCCGCGGTTTTTGCCCTCGCCCGCATCCTCCGCCTTCAGAAGGCGAAGCTCGTACTGGGCGCCGCTCATCACCGTAAAGCGCCGGTTCGCGTGATACAGGATCCGCTCGAGGTAATACCGCTGCACAAAGGTTTCAATATCCATGCGCGCGCCGGAAACACGCCCCGACAGCCGGGAATACAGGGAATTCATGATGTCGTTCTCATGCATGATGCGGGAGCGCTCTTCCCTTTTGGACACCAGTTCCGAAAGCGCCTTTTTATTTGTCCCGAGGACGGACTGCAGGCGGGAAAGCGCTGATGAGAGCGTAAGATACCGGCTGTTTTTTTCGTCGCTTTGATCCGATAGTGCCGAAAGGTCCGGATGACCCGCATCCCCGACCGTCTCTTTTGCTGCCTGATACGCTCCTTCGGCCGCCGCCTTTTCTTTTGCGGCTTCCTCGATTTCCCGCTGCAGCCTGTCGGCGTCCTCCGGCTTCGTATTCTTAAGAATTTCGTGATATTCCTCTTCCTCAAGGCCGTTTTCAAGAAGGGCCGCGCGGTACTTTTCTTCCCGGCCTAAGACAGCCGCACATAGCTCCGGCATCCGCGCCTCGCCCCGTGCGATCAGCGCCTCCTTTGCTTCATTCTCCCGGAATGCGTCCTCCTGTGTTTTCCGGCACCTTTCAAGCGCCTCTTCCTTTTCTTTTAAGCGTCCGGAAGCCTCTTCGCCAAATTTCTTCGCATTCTCTGCCGTATCAAAGTCCCGTTTATCTTCAAGGCTCTGAAGGAGAAGTCCTACCGACGCCTCCTCACTCCCCGCCTTTTCCCGTACTGCGGCAGCCTGTCTCCCGGCTTCCTGAAGCTCTTTTCTCTTTTCCTCCGAGCCTCCGATAAACTGCAGGATCTTATCCAGCTTTTCCCGGTCTTTCTTTAAAAGTTCACGGCTCTTTGCACAGGCCCTTTCCTCCTCTTCGACAAGAGACGCGACCTTCTGAAGCTCGGGCTTTTCGGGAAGATCAGGGAACATTTCCCGGATATGCTCCGAAAAACGCTTTCCTGCAGCCGCATACTGCTTTTTCTTTTCTTCAAGAAGTCCTGCGGCGGCTTCCGCAGCAGAAGCTGCCTTTTCCCGTTTTTCCCGAAGCTCCGCCTCCTCCTTAGACAGCTTTTCGACTTCTTCCCGGCTTAAGGTTTCGTGGGACGGCAGAAGACGGCAGGGAGAGGGGTGATGCAGGGAGCCGCAGACCGGACAGGGCTGTCCGTCCCGGAGCTTTTCCCGCGCGAGAAAGCCGGCCTGGGCGTCAAGAAATGCCGTCTGCTTTTCCCGGTAGACGGCCGCCTTTTCTTCATGCAGGTTCCGGGCGTTTTCATAGGCTTTTTTCGCCCGGGCCAGAGCGAAAAGCTGCGTTTCGTAAGCTTCCTTTAGGGCGCTCACATTTTCAAGCTCCGCCTTCGTCTCCCGGATCTTCTCCTCCCGGGCAGCGTTCTTTACAAGCTCTGCCTCTGTTTTACGGAGGCTTTCGGCCTCCTTCCGGCGAAGCTCGAGCGCTTCTTCGAACGCTAAAAGCGCTTTTTCTGCAGCTTCCGAGGCCGCCTTTGCTTCTTTGCTTTTTTTCTGTTTTTCCAGAAGTGCTGCCCTCTCACGCTCAATTTCCGAGAAAAGCAGCAGCGCCCCCGCAACTCTTTCCTTTACGGCGGCAGCATTCTCCCGGGCCTGTTTCATCTCTTCCTGCGCGCATCTTAGGGCTTCTTCCGCCTCTTTTAGACGTGTCTTCCGGCTTTCTCTTCCTTCGAGCGCTTCCTTCAGCTCTTTCTCCGTGTGCTCTTTCTCCCCGCGTGACAGCGCTACAGCGGTTTCGAAGGGGCTTACGGCGGCGCAAGCTCGGATTTTCCCGGCAAGCGCTCTTTTTCCTTCCAGGTTCTTTTCTTCTTCGAGACAGCGCCGAAGCGCCTCTTCGGCATTTTGAAGCCTGACAAAGGACGCCTCAAGCTCCTTTCCCTTTTCAAGCGCCAGGGAAGCCGCGTCCCGCTCCTGAAGCGCTTCCTTCGTGCTCCTTTTGGCCTCTTTTTCCTCCGAATGAAGCGCCTTGATGAGCCTGGAAAGCTCCTCTGTCAGCGTTTCGGCATCGGTCGTATTCAGGTTTCCGGATCCGAGAATCCGTTCTCTTGCCGCCCGAAGCTCCTCATAGCCCGAATATCCGGGCGGGATTTCCACATAGGCCGCCTGCGTTCTGAACACCGTGCGGATTTCCGCAAGCGCCGCCTGCTTCTCCTGCCTTCTCTGTGAAAGCCGCGCGACGATCTCTTCATAGAGTCCTGTCCCGAACAGCTTCCGGAAAATCTCCTTCTTCGTATTCGAGTCCGCGCGCAGCATTTCCATAAATTCGCCCTGGGCGATCATCGCAACCTGCATGAACTGGGACTTCGTGAGCCCGACGATTTCCCGGATTTTCGCGTCGGTTTCCTTCTGGCTGCCCTGATAGATGCTTCCGTCCGGAAGGGTGAGGCTGACCGTTTCCTTCACTTCGATCAGCCCGCTTCCGCCCTTCTTTTTAGCGCGGTAGTGCCGCGGCTCTCGCCGGACAGTATAGAGAAGCTCTTCCCCGCCCTCGGTGCTCGAGAACAGAAGCTGTGCAAAGGGCTCGGCGTCAAGAGACGCGAACTGGCTCTGCAGCTCCGTCCCGTCCTTTTTATTCTGCGTCGACCCGGCCTCTCCGTATAAAGAGAAGACAATCGCGTCAAATACGGTCGTTTTCCCGGCGCCGGTGTCTCCGCTGATCAGGAACAGGTTCCCGCCCGGAACGGTAAAATCAATCTCTGTCCTTAAGGCATAGGAGCCGAAGGACTGCATGACAAGCTTCAGCGGCCTCATACACGCACCTCCTCTGCTTCGTCGATCACCTCTTTCATCACTTTAGCCTCCTCCTCTGTCAGGCCCCCGAGGAAGGACGCGCAGAGTTCATAGGCAGACATCTCGGACGGCCGTTCTGACGAGACCGTATAATCCGACCGCTTCATGACGGCCCGGCGGATCTCCAGAAGGTTCGGAAAAGCGAGGCGAAGACGCTCCTGCATATCAAAGGCGTCAAATTCCTCCGTATCCGTCAAGGTCACCCGCACATAATCCTCCGAAGGTTCCTTCAGAAGCTCTTCAAGCCTTCCCTCCAACAGCCGGATCCTTCTCAAAGGACGAAGCGGCAGGACTTCGGTGCGGATCTCTCCCTTTTTCCCGAGGTCGACCATGACAATCCCCTTCTCCTGTCCGGCCTCCGATACCGACATGGCAAGCGGCGTTCCCGAGTAGCGGTGCCTGTCATCCCCGGCGTTCATCGGCCGGTGAATGTGCCCGAGCGCCGCATAGTCAAAGCGTTTCAGTACCGCAGCGTCTACAGCGTCGATATTTCCGACCGTGACAATCTCGGACTCCGCACGCGGGATCTTCGCAGCGTCTTCCCCCGACGGGATATAAAACTGATGGCTTACGAGGACGTTCCTTTCACTTTCGTCCACAGCTTCGCGCCCGATGAGCTTCGAAACCGCCTCGTTATAGGAGCTATTTGCCCCGTTTTCGGCGTTCTCTGCGATCAGACGGATATTTGCCGGCCGGACGAAAGGAAGCAGGTAAAAATGCACTTTTCCGTGCTCGTCACTGAGCGTGACCTTCTCAATATGTTCGTCCGGCTTCATCGGCGGCAGACCGATCATATGCACATGCCGGCCGGAAAGAAGCGCCCGGTAAGCATTGATGCGGGGCGCGGAATCATGATTTCCGCTGATGGCCATAATCTCGGCCTCCGGAACCGCCTCCGTAAGCGCTGTCAAAAAGCGGTCGAACTGGCTGACAGCCTCCGCGGACGGAACGGCCTTGTCGTAAATATCCCCGGCGAGAAGCACCGCATCCGGACGGTACTTAGAAGCGCAGCGGATCACCTGGGCAAGTACGAAGTCCAGGTCCTCCGAAAGGTCTCTGTTCATCAGTTTGATGCCGATATGCAGATCGGACAGGTGAAAAAAGCGCATGATAAAAAGCTCCTGTCTTTATCAGGTTGGTTATTGTCTCTTCAGCTCTCGGTTTCGAAGCCGTACAGCTTTATATTATGATGGTAAGGTCAAAAGGTATGTCCCGCCAGGTTCCGTGCTACGCACTCCCACCTGGCGTTTACAGTTCGGGCTTTCGTGGTGATTAATCACCACTTCACCCTCACTGTAAAGCGGTCAAAGAGCCCCTTCTCCCACCGACATGCAAGCATGTCGTGTGATCAGGGCTTTTGACCTTGACATCATATTATTATAGTCTGAAATGTTCATTCTGACAAGAAAAAGCTGTCCCTTTCAAAAAGGACAGCTTTTTACCAGCCGTAAAAAGAATTATGATTCCGGCGCCTCAGGAAAGGATGCGCGGTATTTTCCGAGGTCCACCCGGTTATTTTCGACTTCGACGCCTTCTCTTCGAAGCCTTCTTGCCTGTTCGTCAGGTCCGCCGAAAGCAAAGGCGCCCGAAAGCTTCCCTTCGGAATTCACTACCCGGTGGCAGGGAATCGTTGAGGGATCCGGGTTCTTATGAAGCGCGTTCCCGACAGCGCGGGACATCCTCGGATTTCCCGCAAGCGCCGCAACATCGCCGTAGGTTGCGACTTTTCCCTTCGGAATCTTCTTCACGGCTTCGTAAATCCTCTTCGCGGCGCTGTCTGTCACGAGGTCATAGCTTTCCGCGATCATCCGGAGGATTTCCTCATCCGGAACGCTTCCGTCGAGCCGGATCTCGTTCCAGTGATCCTTATTCAGGTGCCGGGCCGGCGTGACTGCGGGATACACCTGCCGGTACAGATCCCGCCACGCAGGATTCACCTTCACCGCGGCGTTCATCACGCCGTCCTTTTCATAGGTCCACAAGAAAACCTTTTTCGAGCCCCGGACCCGCACGAGGACCAGATTCGGATCGTGAAAGGGAATATCCTGATATGTATCCGGAAGCGAAAGCCCGGCCTCTAAAGCTTCTTCTCTTGTCTTCATCACTCAAGTACTCCGTATTCCTTTATGAACTTTTCCATACGCGAAAACACGTTTTGTCTTCCCCCAAAAAAAGGTGCAGCTTCTCCCCGCTCAAAGCTTACAAAAAAGCAGCCTCCTTCCGGCCCCGTTCTGCGGTTTCGGATAAAGGCTGCTTTCTTATCTTCTTACTGGTTCGCTTTCGCGGTCTCGCAGAGGCTTGCGAATCCTTCCGCGTCGTTCACTGCCATATCAGCAAGAACCTTGCGGTTCAGTTCGATGCCGGCATTCTTCAGACCGAACATAAAACGGGAATAGGAAAGACCGTTCATACGGGAAGCCGCATTGATACGGGCGATCCAGAGCTGACGGAACTGACGCTTGCGCTCTTTTCTTCCGGAATAAGCGCTGGTCAGGGCGCGCATCACGGCCTGCTTCGCTGCTCTGTACTGTTTAGATCTTGCTCCTCTGTATCCTTTCGCCAGCTTCAGCACGCGGTTGTGCTTTTTCTTGGCGTTCATACCACCTTTAACTCTTGCCATTTTCTATTTCCTCCAAATTCAATTGATTGATTAAATATAAGGCAGAACCTTCTTCATGTTCCGGTTTGCCGGATCGATCAGCGTCGACTTGCGGAGGTTTCTCTTCCTCTTCGTGGACTTCTTGGTTAAAATGTGGCTCTTGTACGCCTTCATTCTCTTTAACTGGCCGGTTCCGGTCTTCGTGAAGCGCTTTGCTGCTGCGCGTTTGGTCTTTACCTTTGGCATTTTTCTTCCTCCTGAATAATGTTATTTTCCGGCTTTACCCTTCAGGCCTCTTCGGAGCGGTTCTTCTTCCCCGCGTCTTTCTGCGGCTTCGGCGCCAGTACAATGCTCATGTTCCTTCCTTCCATCTTCGCCGGCTTGTCGACGTTTGCGATATCCTTCAGGGTATCCGCAAATTCGTCAAGCACGCCTTTGGTCTGGTTGATGTGGGCCATCTCACGGCCGCGGAAACGAAGCGTCACCTTGACGCGGTTTCCCTTTTCCAGGAATTTTCTGGCATTGTTGGATTTGGTGTTCAGATCGTTGGTATCGATATTCGGCGAGAAACGGATCTCCTTTACTTCGACGACCTTCTGTTTTTTCTTCGCATCCTTCTCACGGCGCGACTGCTCATAACGGTACTTATTGTAGTCAACGATTCTGCAAACGGGCGGCTTTGCCGTCGGTGCGATCATGATGAGATCAAGCTCCTGCTCTTCGGCTTTACGAAGGGCCTCCTCCGAAGTCATAATGCCGAGCTGCTCTCCGTTTTCACTGATAACACGAACCTCGGGAACTCTGATCTGTTCGTTAATCAATAATTCGCTAATGGTCTTACCTCCTGAATAATAATCCATGCGTCTGAACAAAGGATTTAAGGGCAAAAATGAGCGGGTTTTCTGCTTCACGATAAAAGAAAAGAAGCGGATTTCCTGTCATGAGAGAATCCGCTTCAAGTTCTGAAACAGGCATGCATAAACTGCCTGAAATCTTTATCAGAAACCTTTTTGCTGCCGTAAAGTGAGCGGCGCTTGAGGTGAGAGGAATCTCTGCTTGTCCATGTTTACAACATGAGTATGATATCACAGCCCGAACTGTTTGTCAAGCTGAATTTATCAATAAATAGAATTGTAAAGGCTGCCCCAGTCAGCATTTCCGAGCGCTGCCAGGATGATCAGAATGATAATAATGATGAACCACAGAATCGTCATAATGATCGAAATAATGAGACCTGCCTTGGCAAGATTGGCGCCGACTTTCGCCTTGCCGAACAGTTCGCCGAAGGTCGCCTTGTAATTCTTCGCCTTGCCGCGGGCAATCGCCGAAATGATAATACCGACAATACTTACCAGATACGGAAGGAAAGAAGTTGCAAGGCCTACGATACCCAGAATCAGGATCGGGGTCGAAGCGCCGTTGTCATCCACGGGAGCCGCGTTGTACTGAGGCTGCGGAGCAGGCTCCTGGTAAATATTGTTATAGGCCGGCGTGGGAGCAGGCTCCTGGTAAACGGGCTGCTGATACACAGGCTGCTGGTATACAGGCTCCTGCACCTGGGGCGCCGGCTCCTGATATACGGGTTCCTGCACCTGGGGTGCCGGCTCCTGCGGGGCTGCCTGCATCAGATTACCGCAGGTCGGGCAGAATTTAACTCCATCTGGCACCTGAGTGCCGCATTTAGGACAGAACATACGAGTACTTCCTTTCTTCCGCATCTTTACGCGGATTTAATGTAGAGATAAAATATCACCGGTTCACTTTTACGTGAACAAATTATATTATATTCATTCCGACAACTTCCGTCAAGTATGATTTTAAGCTCGTGTCGTAGAGTTCAGGATCCACGATCCGAAGCTTTGAGTGGTATCCGTGGTCGAACCAGACAAAGCGCTTCGGCGCCGTGCACTGCTTGGCGAGCTGGACGGTCTTTTCCGGAATCGAGAAGATATCCTCCCGGCTGTGAATAAAGAGAATCGGCTTCTTCAGGTCCTTTATTCTCCTGTACGGGCCGTCATGCACGATATCCGCCCCGGCGAACAGCCGCAGAAGAAGCGCATGCTCCTGCGGAACCGGGAAGGTGGATTTATGTCCGAGCTCTTTCATATGGGTCAGGAAGGTATCATAGAAACGCGTGTACATTCCGTCGGCCACCATGCATTTCACATAGTCCGGACAGTCTTCGGAAGTGATGGCGAACAGCGCGCAGGAAGAACCGATGCAGATGCCGTGCAGGACAATCTCCTCCACGCCGTAGCTGTCATGCAGCATCCGGCACCAGGCGATAACGTCCCGGTATTCCTTGTAGCCGAGTGAATTCACATGTCCGTCCGAAAGGCCGTGCGCACGGTTGTCATAGGTCAGGACATTAAAACCCATCTCAATGTACGGCTGTGCAAAATAGCATCCGTAGAGGCAGGTTTCCATCCTCCCCGGGAGGATGAGCGCCGCGCGTTTACTGCCGATGTCGTAATACTCGCCGTAGAGATTCAGGCCCTCGTTCACAATGTGAACATCCTTCTTGATATCCAGATGCTTTTCTCTCCACGCCTGTCCCTGGCGGAACATTTCCATATAGATCGGCTCATCCATCGACGGACCGCGCTGCCACTTTTTCTTCGTAAAGCGGGTGAGCGTGATAAAGAAAATACCGTTCGCAATGACAATCGTCGGCAGGATATAGAAAACGAATACCGCACCGAGGATAATCAGCAGTATGAACAGCCAAAGCGGCATATTGCCCATATTTTATGTTCCTCTCTTTTTTAGCTGATCCCAAGGAGCCAGCTGTACACCGGCTGACCGCCGTCCAGGAAAGTCACCTCGATAAAGGGGCACAGATCGGTAATCCTTTCCTCAATCTCCTCTTTCTCGCTCTCGTCCACATCGCAGCCCATGAAAATCATACAGTTTTCCTTGTCTTCGATCCCGTCGATTTTCTTCATCGTTTCGATGATCGCGTCCGGAAAACTTCCGCCGGCCGTCACGACTTCGCCGTCAAGGAGTCCGATGACTTCATCCTCATAGCAGCTGATTCCGTTCGCGGAATAGTCCCGTGTCGCGCGTGTCAGCGCCACGGTCCTTAAGGCATCCATTCCGTCCTTCATCGAGCTGATTCTCGCCTCGATGTCCTCTGAATCCTGCAGATCCATCGCAATGGTATAATAGCCCTGGACCGTGCTGATGGTCGGAAGCACCGTGACCGGAACGCCGTCATAGAGCTTGGTCGCCTGCTCGGCAGCGAGGCGGATGTTTTTGTTGTTCGGCAGGACGACGATATGGTCGCAGTCCAGCTTCCGGAAAGCTTCCACGAACTCCCGCGCGGAGGTGTTCATCGTCGCGCCGCCCTCCAGCACGCAGTCACAGCCGAGATCCTTGAAGATCTGCTTCATGCCCGCGCCGTTGGTGACGGCGACAATCTGCAGCGGCTTATGCTCCGAAGGCGTTACAACAACCGTATCATGCTCATTGTGCTGAATCTGCATGTTGTCGATCTTCATGCTGATGAATTCGCCGTATTCCTGCGCTGCACGGATAATCCGGTGCGGCTTCATGCTGTGAATGTGCACCTTGACTCTCTTGTCGTTCTGCACGGCGACAATCGAATTTCCGAGCGCCGACAGATCGTCGATAAACTGGTTCAGCTTGAATTTCTGGTTGTACTGCTGTCCGTTCATCAGCTGAAGCAGGAAGGTGCAGCAGTAGCCGTCCTCGAAGACACTGTTTTCATTGAAGAGTGAATCGTCGATATTGTCGGCGGGAAGCTCTTCACTGTCCTGTACGACGGCCGGGGCATATTCCAGCTCCTCACCGAAGAGGTATTTGATCATGCCTTCCACAATCAGGATATAGCCGAGCGCGCCGCTGTCGACAACGCCGGCTTCCTTTAATACCGGCAGAAGCTCCGGCGTATGCATGAGGCTTTTACGCATCTCGGCTGCATACATGCTGAGGAAGGTGTCGATCGTTGTCTGGCGCGTGATCTGGCCGCGGATATTTTCAACGCCCTCTCTCGAGACCGTGAGAATCGTTCCCTCCACAGGCTTTAAGACCGCCGAATAGGCTTCTCTGTAGCCGCGGATCATCGCGTTTCTTAAGTCTCCTGTGGTAATCTGGGTTCCGCGGGACAGCTGGAGAAAAATGCCGCGGAAAAGCTGCGATAAAATGACGCCGGAGTTTCCGCGCGCCCCTAACAGCATCCCGTCGCTTAAGCCCTTCAGATATACGCCGATCTTCGGGTCGGATTTCGCCGAGCGCAGTCCGTGCTCAAGCGTCATCCGCATATTGGTTCCGGTATCGCCGTCCGGCACCGGAAAGACATTCAGCTTGTTTACTTCATCTTCATGAAGCTTCAGGTTTGCATGACCGTTCTTCAGCATCTTTTCAAAATCGGTGCCGTTGATTCTTCTGACTTTCATAATTAATTCAATTTGTCCTTAACAAAGTTTTATTTTTCCCTGCCCATTTTCACGATCGAACGCGGAAGGATATAGGTCAGCAGGAAGCCGATCACCATAGCGATTCCCGCGATCAGCGTCATATAGAAAATGCCGCCCGACTGCTGCTCTTCCGAGCCCTTGAGGGCCGTCAGCACAATGCCTGTCCCAATCGCCGTCGCTACGCCCGAAAACAGCCCCTGAACCGCGAAATACATTGCCGAATTCGTAATGCCGGTCTTCTTTTCCTCTTCGGCCGCAAGCTGCGCGGGCACCGAGTAGGCGACAGAGAACAGCGATCCAATCGCAAAGGAGGAGATCAGTCCGGTCACAATCGAAAGCACCGTCTTCAGCGTTCCCGCCTGCAGGAAGGACACGCCGAACATTGCGAACATTCCGAGCGCAAACATCAGAAGCGTGTAGCGGAAGGAAAAGCCGAATCCGTGCTTTCTTAAGAGCCGGTTGTAAATCAACAGGGTGAAGGGCACCGGTGCGAAGGCCGACATCATGACAAAAATCATGTTCATCCCCACATAGCTGAAATACTCATTGATTCCGCCGAGGAACAGCTGCACGCCGAAGGTCATCAGTGAATAGACCGCCATCCAGATGATAAATGCCCGGTTTTTGAAGGTTGCAGAGAGTGATTTCAGCAGATTGACCGTCTGAAGCGGCTCCTCTGCCTCCTCCGCTCCCGAGGCGCGGCGTTTTTCCACGTCCCCGGGAAGCGTAGACTTCTCCTTGATCATGAACATCGGGATCAGCATCGTCAGCACCATCGGAAGCACCATCAGCGCTACGAGGCGGATATTCAGACCGTTTAACAGCATTCTTACGACTACATAGCCGAGAATATAGTAAACAATGTCGCAGACCGATTTCACGTTTCCGATAAAATTCCGGTCCTGCACACGGTCGACAATTTCGGTAAAGGTCGCGTAGTACGTCACCATGGTCAGAGTATAGAAGCTGTAGAACACGCACAGGAGAATCCCGTAGTAAATCGTATTCAGAAGCCCCGCGCCCGAACGGTCCGGAATTACAAGGAACAAAAGATAGGCCGCAACCATCGGAACCAGGCCGGTGACAAGCGCCGGGCGCCGCCTTCCGAAGCGGGTCTTCAGGCGGTCCGTATAGGAGGCCATCGGCACGTCAATGATGCCGTCGATCACCTTGGCGGCAAAAACAAAGCTTCCCCATACCGCGGCAATGACAAGGTCATGCCCGGAATAGGTCTGATAGGGGATTGCCGCTTCTCCGAAGCCGCCCACTAAAAGCGCGCTGCAGATGTAGGAGCCCATCATCAGGTTCAGCATGTTGACGCCCATTCCCGACAGCGCATATACGAACATCTGAGGGCGACTGGTCAGTTTTTTCATATCAAGTCCCTTCTTAGGCAGTCTTCGAAAAGTACAGGTTATTTACGGTTCAGCGCCGCCTCGACGATGGCTCTCTCCTCCGTAAGTCCCTGGCTGATCGGCTTGCCCATATAGTATGCCGCCATGAGTCCCGGGCCGACGTTGACGCCGCAGGAGACATGCACATCGACAATATGGATTGCCTTCGGGTGGAACTTGTCGATCAGCATCTGCTTGTAGATCTCTGCCTGTTTCATACGGTCGGTCTGCGCGATAAAGATAATCTGGTCTTCCGGATTTTCGATCGTTTTTTCAATGTAGGTTAACAGCGCGGCATAAGCGGCTTTCGCGCCGGAAGCCTTTCCGATAACGGTCGTCATGCCGTTGTAGTCGAATTCGCCGATCGGCTTGACGCCAGCGAGCGTTCCGAAGAAAGCCTTCGCATGCGTCAGGCGGCCTTTTTTCGCGACAAAGGACAGATCGTCCAGCCAGCCTGCCTGATGGAAGCGGTTTTTATTCTCTTCGATCCAGGCGGCAACCTCTTCCATGCTCTTGCCTTCCTTCTGAAGGGCGGCCGCTGCCACACAGATCAGTCCGAAGCCGGGGCCGTAACGCATGGAGTCGATCAGGACAATATTCGCATCCGGATATTTTTCCTTTACCATCTTCGCGCCGTTCGCAGCAAAGCCGAAAGCGCCGCTCATGGCGGAGGAAATCGTCATCATGATAATGCCTTTTCCTTCCTTGACAATCTCTTCCATTGCGGCAGCGCACTCACCGACGGACGGCGGAGCAGTCATAAAGCCGGCGGGATTCTTCTTCAGCGCGGAGTAAAAGCTCTGCTGAGTGAAATTCTCATCCCAGTCAGGCATGACGTCGTACTCTTTTCCGTCCGGCGCATTCACATGGCCCGCAAGTACCCGGATTCCGTATTTTTCCCGGAATTCCCTGGTTAAGTCACAGGTTGAGTCCGCCATAATCACATAGTCTTTCATCTCTTTCATTCCTCCGTATGATAATATTTCTGAATAAACGCCCGGAGGCGTTCTTTTCCTTCGTCTCCAGAGGCGATATACGCAACCGCATGGCCTGCATCTTTGACAATCATCTGCTCTTTTACAGAGCCGCAGGCCTCATAATTTCGCTGTCCCCAGGAAACGGGAACCGCATCGTCCTTCGCGCCGTGAATAAAAAACACCGGCCTCTTTGAATTCTTCAGCGCATTTTCCGTCGAACAGCGGATATCGATGCCGAAGAAGCATTTCGTAAACAGGATGACCAGGGGCATCATCAGCCAGCCGGGAAGATGCCGCTTCTTTGCGGTCAGAACCTGCAGGTCATAGACGCAGGTGAAGCCGCAGTCGTCAACGAGCGCTTTCACTTTCGGATTTACGATCTTATCGGAGCAGTAGGCAACCGACGCGCCGCCCATCGACACGCCGTACAGAAGAATCTCCTCCGCGCGAAGCTCCCGGTCCGCAAAATCGATCCAGGACAGCAGGTCGTACTGTTCCTTCAAGCCGAAGGTACAGACCTTTCCGCCGCTTTCCCCGAAGGCGCGTTGGTCGATAAACAGCAGGTTGAAGCCGAAGTCAAGAAGGTCCTGACCGATCATACCGAAATTGTTCGGGATTGTCGTATGATAGCCGTGCACCAGAATCGCTGTCTTATGATGTCCGGCGTCCAGATAGTGTCCGGAAAGCTGCAGTCCGTCATACGAACGGACATGCACCGTCTGCATCTTCAAAAGAGCGTCCCTGTACCAGCGGATGCCCTCCGTCATCAGCGGGATATAATCCCGGTACTGGGTTTTTGAAAGGTCCTTCGGATTCCTGTCAATATCCCGGCCTTCAACGCCCCGGTAGCTGTAGAGAGTCGCAAGAAGCGTCGGAATCACGCCGAACACAAGATAGAGAACGAGAAGCCCCAGGAGAATCCAGATGATTATTTTCATAGATATTCCCACCCGCCGAGCTTCTTCGGCACACCGTTTTTCATCACAAAAACCTGCAGAAGAGGAATCTGTTCTCCCGCCGCCGATATCATGAAGCCGGGAAGTTCCGGAACCGAGAAACACTTTACGGAATAATCCGCGGTATCCAGCTTTTCAGGCGCGAAGCGCTTCCCGTCATAAGCCTTGAAAATGCTCTCCTTCTTCGTCCAGTACCTGAGGAAATCCACTGAAGAAGCTGTCTTCCCCAGGATCTCCTCTTTTTCCCGGGCACTCAGGATTGTATCAAGCAGCCTGCCGGTCTTTTCGGGGTTTTTCCCGTAAGCCTCTTCCCGAAGCGTGATGTTTTCAATATCGACGCCGCAGGGCTCATTGGAAACCACGGCCGCGCAGGCGCCTTTGGTATGCGAAAGAGAAAAGCAGAATTCTTCCGAGCTCCACTTTCCCTCCCGGCTTTTCTCAAAATGCAGCGAATTAAAATCATAGCCGAAGCAGCGTCCGACAGCAGCCTCCAGAAGCTTCCATACGGCGTAGCGTTCCCGCCGGACTTCCGGATTTCTGGAGAAAAAGATCTCCCGGTTCCTCGCCGGAGGGTAGACCTTCTCCGTCGCAAGGTCTTCCGGAATTTCCGCAAGAAACACCGTAAACTGCGGTCGTTTGTTCCAGCGTTCCCGCGCCTTTTCCTCCTGATCGCTGCGACGTGTCCCGAAAACGCATTCATTCACGAAGTGCTCGCAGTTATTGTGAAGCAGGCTGTATCCGCCTTCTCCGAGCCTTCCCTTCGCCGTCCGGATCACTTCCTCCGGGGGCTTCGCGTTCTTTTTCTCCCGGGCGTCCATCACAGCGCATTCCACGAAGGCGCCGGCGCAGAAGGTCTCGATATCCGTCGATACGACACGCACATCCTCGTCACGGACAGCGCTTAAGTTCACCGGCGGATAGCCGAAAGCGATCACTTCTTCCTCGCTGACGAATATTCCGTAATGATAGACAGAACCGATCTTCGCGCGGATAATCCCGCCGGGTGCCGGCTCCTCAAGCGCCCACTTCATTGAAGCCGGCCCTCGATATAATCCACCACCTGTCCCAGCGTCTCAAAATCGCCGATTCCGACATCTTCGAAACGGATGCCGAAGCTTTCCTCGATGTCGATGACCATGTACAGAAGGCCGACCGAATTAAAGCCGAAATCCTCCGTCAGGCTCATGTCCTCGGTGCAGTTCTCGATCAGCTCCTTCTTCCTGTCATCCTCCGAAAGCAGAATCTCTTTCAGTCTTTCGACAATTTCTTCTCTTGCCATATCTCTATGCCTTTCTTTCAGTCTCCGAGCATCTCTCTCAGCTCTTTGGTGCGTTCTTTCAGAATCTCTGTTATCTCCTCGATCTGGGCGACGGTCGGGCGCTTCCCGTAGAAGGAAGCGGGATCAACCGGTTCGCCGATGGCTGCCTCGAGGCGGCTGAAAACCGTCTTTCTCTTTTTCATCACCATCGGAATAATGGGCGTGCCTGCAAGAAGCGACATCAGCACCATGCCCGATTTGAACTCCTGCAGCTCATGATCGCCGCTGCCCGTGATATTCACATGCCCCTCGGGGAACATGGACACCAGCTCTCCGGCCTTCAGGTGCGCGACGATCTCGCGCATGGTTCCGGTACCGACATTCGATCTGTCCACGGGGATGCACTGGAAGCAGTCGAATAGAAACGCCCGGCTTTTCTTCTCGTAAAACTCCTTGGCGCAGACGAAATGGTGATTCCGGTGCCAGACGATCAGCTGCATATACAAAGGGTCGAAGCTCGTAATATGGTTCGATATGAGAAGCGCGCCGCCGCGGATCCTCAGTCTCTTTCCTCCGGCGTAGATCACCTTTGGGCGGAACAGAAGAAGGCCCGGAGCCGCTGTCAGCTTAACGAACCAAAAGACCGTCCAGTGTATGATTGTCATCAGTTTCTTTTTCATAAATATGTCCAGTCAAGCGAAGGTGTCCGCCCTGTTAGGGCGCCTAAACACTCCTTTATAATTCGTCAAGCTTCCTGGTCATCTCGGCGATACGGTTTCTGAAAGCTTCATTGACACGCTCGATATTTTCCCGTTCGGACAGGCTTTCGTCGATAAAATCATCTGCCTTCATCGGTATGCCGATCAGCACCTCGGCGCGTTTTTTCACAAAATACGAGCCGTTTGTCACGACCGGGATCACCGGAACGCCGGAGCGGAGCGCCGTGTAAGCCGCCGAAGTTTTAAATGGAAGCGGCCGCTTTTCCCCGGGTCTTGGGATCCGGCTCTCCGGAAAAATACCGACGACCCCGCCCTTTTCAAGGATCCCGCAGCTTTTATCGACAAAACCGAAATTGAAGCTGTTGCGGTCCACACGGATTCCTCCGAGAAGCTTTAAGAGAAGCCCGAGCGACTTCTTTTCAAACAGAAGCTCCGCCATCTGTACGCGCAGCGTCCTTGACCAGAATACGAACAGATAGACTGCGTAATCGAAAACCGAGGTGTGGTTGGAAATAACGATCGCGGGTCCGTGGATCCTTCTTCCCTGCACCTTCCGGTCTTCATAATGCACCTTGGTCCGGAAGCAGAAAAACTGTACCGGCCAGGCTGTGATTTTTACAAAAATATTCCAGAAATGGATCCAGAACATGTCAGTTCCCCGTTTTGATATATTCGTATATTTCCTTCACCGTGCTCAGGCTCCGTTCCCCGTCGGCAGTAATCTGCACGGAGAATTCATTTTTCAGCTCCGAGAGCACGACAAAATAGTCCAGGCTCGTCCCGGAAAGATCCAGGAAAAAGTCCGCCGTATACGGTATTTCCTCCGTCTTCTTCTGCAGCGCGGCGGCAAAAATCGCCCGGATTTTCAGAACCAGCTCATCGTCCGGAACCTGTTCGTCATGCGCCTTGTCCGGGTCAAGAAGCCTAAGCGTCCCGGAACCGATCTCTCTTGCGAGCCGGATGCGGTTCAGCTTGAACTCATCGCCCTTCAAAAGTTCATCGCCCGTGAAAAGGATCCGCCGGATTTCCGAGGAGAGGCCAAGCCCTGTAAGCTTCTGCCTCACTGCTTCCCTGATCTCCAGAAGCTTTTCCTGCGGGCTGAAGCGGTTTACAGACAAAAGAAGCGTCGGAACCGTCCGGTCATTCTCCCGGATGCCGAGGAGGCACAGCGAGCGCACTCCCGGGACATAAAGCCTGGGTTCGAGAAGATTCGGATTCAGGTTTTCCCCGGAAGAGCCGACGATCAGATCGTCCTTCCGTCCGAGAATATAATAATTGCCGTTTCTTTCTTCCGCCAGGTCATGTGAATTGAACCACTCGGGGCGGTCAATGCGCTTCCCGTCCACAATGACGAAATGCGCGAGACTCACGCCCGAAATCAGGAGTTCTCCATCCTCGTTAATCTTATACTGAATCGAGCGAAGCGGCTTTCCGACAGAACCGGAATTCAGAATTTTCGGACTGTCCGTCTGCTCGACCGAGGTGATTCCGACCTCGGTCATTCCGTAGCCGTTCGACAGATGATAGCCGATGCCGTTGAAGAAGCTGAGCACTTCCTCCCGGACAGCGCCGCCGCCGGAGATCATAAATGAAATACTCTCGCCGAAAAGATTCTCCCGGACCTCCTTAAAGGCCTTTTTGCTGAAGGCGCGGGACAGTTTTTCCATGCCCTTCAGCCTGCCGGCGATCTCCAGTCCGCGCTTGAATTTCTCATAGGTCTTATCCCCACGCTTCCGGATCGTGCTGATCGCCTGCTCATATACCTTATCCCAGAAAAGGGGCACTGCGAAAATATGCGTCACCTTGTGACGGCGGATCGTATTGACAATGGTCTCCGGTGCCATATCCTTAAGTTCGACAAAGGTTCTGGAGAAAAAAGCAAACCAGGTATATACCGCGACAAGTCCGAAAATATGGTAGAAAGGCAGGAAGCAGAGCTGCTTCAGTTCTCCCTCGTAATGCTTTTTCATCAGGGTGCAGTCACGGACGATTTCCCGTGCGTTCCGGATGATTTCATAGAACTCCATACCGGTATAGGCACAGATTTTGACATGCTCCGAGGTTCCGGACGACATGACATAAATCGCTTCCCCGAAAGGCATGGAAGAAGCCTTCTCCTCCCGAAGAAGCGTCTCCTCCTCCGACGCCGGCGTAATTTCGCTGATCATGACGGTCGGAAGAGAGAACGTGCGGCTGTCGGAAATCACGGCCGCAGCGCCTGCAGACCGGAGCGCAGCCTCAAGCGTTTCCGGATCAAGACGCATATTGAGGAAGAAGGGGCTGTGTCCGGCCCGAAGAAGCGCCCAGAATATTTCAATCCATTCGATCGAATTCTCCATATAGACGCCCACAACCGAATGTGCCGGGACATCTTTAAGAAGATGCTCCAGCGTCACGGTCTTCTGCTCAATATTCTTTCTGCATTCTCCGTAGGTGATCTTCTGTATCCGGTAGCCGGTGCTCCTCTCATAGATCACATTGCTGCTCTCCGAAAAGAACAGGGGATAAATCCCTTTGAAAGTATGCTCCGTTTTCTCAAGCTTCTGTATTTTTGCTTCGACAAATTCACCGATCGTACGGTATCCGCCGATATTCTGTAATTCCATAAATTCCTCACGAGACAGTGTCTTCTTCAAGATGCACGTTATGGGACATTATACCACAAAATTTCGTCCATTACAATTGCTTTAATCAGAATATTAGATTACATCATCTTAAAGATTAGTTTGCTTTCAGTTTCCTTCAGATTCCGCCTCTCGATGGACGCCCTTGCTGTTTCTTCTGTGTACTTCGTCGCTGCCTGCGCGTACTCAGTACTTTCACCCGTTAAAGCGCGCCTATGGCGTGCGAACCAATCACCGGAAGCGGCATCGAGCGCATTCCGGGATTGTAAGCATTCGTCGAATCTTCGTACGTCGATTTCCCTCACTCCCGGGCTACAATAACCGGGGCAGAGGAAACTCCCCTGCCCCGGATGAAGCTGTCATTCACAGATTCATTTTGCAGAACCGTATCCGGTCCTTTTCTTACTCTTCCTTTTTCCCGGGAAGAGCCTTCGTACGGATTTCTTCCTGAATCTGAGCCAGGAACTCCGCCACCGTCTTCTGCCCTTCGTCGCCGTTTACGCGTGAACGCACGGAGACAAGGCCGGCCTCGGCTTCTTTCTCACCGACAACGAGCATATACGGAATCTTCTTCATCTGGGCTTCGCGGATCTTATAGCCGATCTTCTCGGAACGAAGGTCGGTCTCGACACGGATGCCCTCGTTATCCAGCGCTTCTTCCACCTGTTTCGCGTAAGCTTCGTACTTGTCGGAAATCGGCAGCACCTTCACCTGTACCGGCGCAAGCCAGGTCGGGAAAGCACCTGCGAAATGCTCCGTCAGAATACCGATAAAACGCTCGATAGAGCCGAATACGACGCGATGGATCATGATCGGACGATGCTTCTTTCCATCCTCGCCCATATACTCCAGCTCAAAGCGCTGCGGCAGCTGGAAGTCAAGCTGGATTGTCGCACACTGCCATTCACGGCCAAGGCAGTCCACCAGGTGGAAGTCGATCTTCGGTCCGTAGAATGCGCCGTCGCCTTCATTGATCGTATAAGGAAGGTTCAGGGCTTCCAGGGCTTCCTTCAGGCCTTCTTCCGCTGCTGCCCACTCTTCGTCGCTGCCCATGGAGTCCTCAGGCCTCGTGGACAGCTCAACACCGTAGGTAAAGCCAAAGAGCTTGTACATTCCGTCAATAATCTCGACGATTCTTCTGACCTCGTCCTTGATCTGGTCCGGAGTGATATAGGTATGCGCATCATCCTGCGTGAAGCAGCGAACGCGCATCAGGCCATGCAGCTGTCCGGACTTCTCATTCCGGTGCACGATACCCGGCTCAGCGAGGCGCAGCGGCAGGTCGCGGTAGGAACGGGGCTCATTCTGATAAACCAGGATGCTTCCGGGGCAGTTCATCGGCTTGATCGCAAACTCGCCATCTTCCGTCGAAAGCGTGAACATATCGTCATGGTAATGCTCCCAGTGTCCGGAAGTTTCCCAGAGCACCCGGTTTAAGATGATCGGCGTCGAAATCTCGACGTAGCCCGCCTTCCGGTGAATCTTGCGCCAGTAATCCATCAGCGTGTTCTTCAGGATCACGCCGTGGGGAAGGAAGAAGGGCATGCCCGGGCCGTAGTCCGAAAGCATAAAGAGGTCCAGTTCCTTGCCGAGCTTTCTGTGGTCACGCTTCTTCGCTTCTTCGAGCATCGTCAGGTATTTTTCGAGCTCTTCCTTCTTTCCGAAGGCCGTAGCGTAGATTCTTGTCAGCATCTTATTCTTCTCGGAACCGCGCCAGTAAGCGCCTGCGATATTCAGAAGCTTGTACGCTTTTCCGACCGCCTTCGTATTCATCAGGTGCGGGCCGGCGCACAGATCCGTGAATTCGCCCTGCTTATAGAAGCTGATGACGGCATCCTCCGGAAGGTCCTCGATCAGTTCGACCTTATAGGGTTCGTCCTTTTCCTTCATGAACGCGATCGCCTCTTCGCGGGGGAGCTCGAAGCGTTCAAGAGGCAGCGCTTCCTTCACGATCTTCTTCATCTCGTCCTCGATCTTCGGAAGATCCTCTGCCGTGATCGGTGACTCAAAGTCAATATCGTAATAGAATCCCTTGTCAATGCTCGGTCCGATCGCGAGCTTCGCGGACGGATACAGGCGCTTGATCGCCTGTGCCATGACGTGGGACGCCGTATGGCGAAGGGTCGAAAGTCCGCCCTCGGCATCACTCGCCGTCAGGATTGCCAGCTCCGCGTCTTCCGAAAGAACGGTGCGAAGATCCACAACCTCCCCGTTTACCTTTCCGGCGCATGCCGCACGCGCCAGGCCTTCCGAAAGGTCCGCCGCAATCTCAATGATACTCTTCGGCTCAGAATACTCTTTTACCGAGCCGTCTTTCAATGTGATTTTCATCCTATTCTCCTTTTCCTGTTCTTCCGCCTTCTGGTATCCAGTTTCCCGAGCCGTCGTTTCGCTGTACCCTCTTCCGGTCTCAGCACCCTCGAGCCCTCGCTTCGCCGTACCTTCTTCCGGTCTCAGCACCCTCGAGCCGAGGGTTATGGTGTTTCTTCTTAAGGTGACTGTTGTTGTCACCGAAGAAGAAATACCATCTCGCAGGCGAGTTCTTCGATTCGCAGGCGAGTTCT
>CAMVNR010000046.1 GCA_947168905.1 uncultured Lachnospiraceae bacterium | reverse complement strand
CGTGGAGGACGCTTCCATTCACGATACTGGTATTTGGATCGACATCAAATGATCCGTTTCAACAACTTCCGGATTTCCCGCGATGCTGCGAATGAAAGTCTGCAATGTTACCATGATTTCAAACAGGAGGATAGAACATGCATTATGAGATCATCGCTTTGCCAAAGGAGCAGTGGAAAGGTACCGCCATCCCTTTGACCACCAGAAGCGACAGTTATTTTGACTTTGAGATGAGCCCGTTCAACAGTGAAGGCTGCACGGTCTCCATAGTCAGGAAACCGGCAGAAGGGGAGATCGTCCATACACCGGAGGAATATGATTTTCCGGATTCGCTTTACCAGGATCACTGGGAAGGCGCGGAAGCTTACGGTGTTGTGAGTGAAAACGGTGAAATGATGGCGTGCATTGAAGTCTGTCCCGAGGAATGGTCGAACAGACTTATGGTTACGGAATTATGGGTGAGTGATGCGCTTCGGGGAAAAGGCATCGGAAAGAAGCTGATGGATAAAGCAAAAGAGGTTGCTCTTCGGCAGAAAAGACGCGCCATCATTCTGGAGACGCAGTCCTGCAATACAAATGCAATCGGATTCTATCTCCATCAGGGGTTTGAACTGATCGGTTTTGATACCTGCTGCTATACAAACAATGATATTGGCCGCAGGGAGGTCAGGATTAACCTCGGATACTTTTTTCACAGAGAAGCGCGCAGAAGATAGTTCGCTGTTTTCCTGCTTCCCGCGGCGTTGACGAAAATCTCCGGGAAGGCCCGGGACTCGGGATGGGCTGAGGCCGGGAAAAGCCCGGAACTTCTTAATACGGCACAGTGAAGAGAACGCATTCAGTAAGCGACAGGACAGGGAACGAAAGAGGTCGCCGTCCTGTTTTATATCCCCAAAAAACAGCCGGAGACAGAAAGCCTTCGGACAGGCTTTTACCAATTGACAGATTGGTTTTTACTGAGTATAATATCGTCGGAGTTTTGTGCGGTTTACGGAGCTCCTTCGCGGAATTTTGAATGCAAGGATTATTTATATGAAAATAAGAGATTTATTGGAGCGGATTCCGTATACGATGGTTTCGGGATCGGATGAAACGGAAGTTACGGGCATCAGCCGGGACAACAGAAGGGCCGTACCCGGAGATCTGTTTATCTGTACGACCGGGGCGCGCTTTGATACGCATGACGCTGCAGTGATGGAGAAGCTTTTCGCTGAAGGCGTGAAGGTCTTCGTGACGGATAAAGAGACCGTGACAATGGAGGGCGCCGTCATCGTGCGCGTAAAGAACACCAGGGAAGCCGGCGCGTATATCTATGCCGCGTGGTACCGCCATCCGGCGGACCAGCTTCTCATGATCGGCATTACGGGCTCGAAGGGAAAAACAACGACGACCCACATGCTTGCCGAGGTGCTTCGGACCGGCGGACACAATGTCGGAACCATCGGAACGAATGGCGCCATTATCGCGGGAAAGGTATACGAGCTGTCGAATACAACGCCGGAATCCAACGAAGTACAGATGTATTTGCGGCAGATGGTGAACGCGGGATGCGACACCGCCGTCATTGAGGTCAGCTCCCAGGGAATGAAGCAGCACCGGGTGGACGGCTTCGTCTTTGACTACGGTATCCTGATGAATATCCAGGAAGGCGACCATATCGGCCCGAATGAGCATGAGAGCTTTGAAGATTATATGTTCTGCAAGGCTCAGCTTTTGAATCATTCGAAAAATGCCCTGATTCACGGTGATGATCCGTACTATGAGCGTGTGATGCAGTATGTCACGGTTCCTGTGGAAAGGTTTGGCGCTGATCCGTCCTATGACTTTCATGCGGAAGCGATTGAGAAGACCTTTGATGAAAAAGAAGACCTGCCGGGCATCGCTTTTCATGTCGGCGGAAAGATCGAAGACAGCTTCTGGATCAACCTGCCCGGGGCTTTCAATGTGTGGAATGCGCTTGCGGCCATCGCTGTGGCAGCGCATGAACAGATTCCGCGCTGCGCGATGAAGCAGGCGCTCGCGAATATTCATATCAAAGGGCGTGCGGACATTGTCTACAAAGGGAAATTCTCGGTCTGCGTGGATTTTGCGCACAACGGCGCAAGTACATGGAATCATCTTCAGGCGCTTCGGGAATTCCGCCCGAAACGTCTCATCTGTGTGTTCGGCGCGGACGGAAACCGCTCAAAAGGCCGGCGCTACGGTATGGGCGAAGCTGCCGGAAAGCTTGCCGATTTCTCAATTGTCACCTCCGGCCACAACCGCTGGGAAACCTTTGAACAGATCCTTGCGGACACCGAGGTCGGCCTTCACAAAGCAGAGCATCCGAATTACATTGCGATCAAAAACCGGAAGGAAGCGATCCGCTATGCCATCGAGCACGCTGAGGATGGAGACCTGATTACCATTATCGGTCTGGGACACGAGAGCTGGCAGGAGGAAATGGGTGTCAAGACCCCCTACAGCGATACGGAATATGTGCAGGAGCTCGTGCAGGAGCTCGGGCTTTAACTGAATACAGTATCACAGGAGAACAGTACAATATGATTAAGAAACCCGTAAACGGGATGCGGGATATCCTGCCCGCGGAAATGGAGATCCGGGACTATGTGATCGGACTCGTAAAGAATACCTATAAATCCTTCGGCTTTACGCCGATAGAGACGCCCTGTGTGGAGTCGATAGAAAACCTGTCGGGAAAGCAGGGCGGAGAGAACGAAAAGCTTGTCTTCAAGATCATGAAGCGCGGAGAAAAGCTGAATATCGAAAATGCGAAAACGGAAAATGACCTTGCGGACAGCGGACTTCGCTATGACCTGACGATGCCGCTCTCAAGATACTACGCCAATCACCAGGCGGAGCTTCCGAAGCCGTTCAAAGCGCTGCAGATCGGACCGGTATGGCGCGCCGAGAGGCCTCAGAAGGGCCGCTTCCGCCAGTTTTACCAGTGCGACATAGATATTCTCGGGGATGCGTCGAATCTCGCCGAAATCGAGCTTATTCTCGCAATGACGACACTTCTTGACAGGATCGGCTTCAAGGGCTTCATAATCCGGATCAATGACCGGCGGATTCTTAGGGCCATGGCTTCCTTTGCCGGTTTTCCGGAGGAGTCGATGGGCGAGGTGTTCATTACGCTCGACAAGATGGACAAGATCGGCCTTGCGGGTGTCCGGGAGGAGCTGATCGGCGCAGGATTCCAGGAAGATTCCATTGACAGATACCTGTCGCTTTTCTCGGCAGCGGAAGGAAAGAGCGGCACTCAGGCGCTGGACGCTGTAAAAGAGGCGCTCGGCAGCACGCTTCCTGACAGCGTTTCAGAGAATCTCTCGGAGATTTTCCGGACGGTGAATGCGGCGAAGGAGTGCGATTTTGAACTGGTATTTGATCCGACGCTTGTACGCGGCATGGGCTATTATACGGGACCGATTTTCGAGATCTCCGTGCCTGAGTTCGGCTCTTCTGTCGGCGGAGGCGGCCGGTACGACGAAATGGTCGGGAAATTCCTGGGACAGCCGGTTCCGGCCTGCGGCTTTTCAATCGGCTTCGAGAGAATTATCTCGATCCTTCTCGAACAGGGCTTCAAAGTTCCCGGAAGAAGGGAACGCGTCGCGGTCCTTCTGGAAAAGAATCTTTCCCCGGAGAAAACCGAGCAGGCATTTATCCGTGCCTGGGAGCTTCGAAAGGAAGGAAAGCAGGTCCTCATTGCCGGTATGGCCAAGAACCGCCGTTTCCAGAAAGAACAGCTGAATGCGGAAGGCTATGAGGAAATTATTGATATTTACGAGAAACCGCTCGATTAATCATTGTGGAGGAAAAGATGGAGAGAATTTGTCTTGGAGAGGTGCGTAAGCACCTCAATGAGGAAATCCTGGTACAGGGTTTTGTGGAAAATTTCAGGAATGGAAAGTCGATGGCTTTCATCGTGCTCAAGGATATTACGGGAAAGCTTCAGATTACGGTCGAGAAGGAAAAACTGCCGGAAGTGGCATCAGCGATCGAACCGCTGACCGGGGATTCGGTGATTTCCGTAAAGGGTATCGTGTATGAGAGCGAATATGTAAAGCTGAACGGCCTGGAGATGATACCGTCAGAGATCCGCGTGGAATCGATTGCCGCGGCGCTCCCTGTTCAGCGCGAGGAGATTCCGGCGACTAAAAAGCGCCCCGGCGTGCCCAGATCCGGCGTCGACGACCGGCTGGACTACCGCTGGATCGACCTTCGGACCGACAAAAATCAGTTCCTGTTCCGCCTGCAGACGGAAGTAACGCGTGCCTTAAGGGATTTTGCGCTTGACAGGAATTTCATTGAACTGCATACGCCGAAGCTGATTGCGACGGCTTCCGAATCCGGCTCCGAAGTCTTTGAGGTCAGCTATTTTGACCGCAAGGCATATCTGGCGCAGTCGCCGCAGTTCTATAAGCAGATGGCTATGGCAGCCGGCTTTGAACGCTATTTCGAGGTCGGCCCCGTATTCCGTGCGGAGAAATCCTTTACCTCGAAGCATGCGACCGAATTCACCTGCTTTGATATCGAATTCTCCTATATCGAATCCTTCCGTGATGTCATGCGTTTTGAAGCGGAGCTTCTGACCGAAATGCTGCAGAAGGTCAAGGACAAATGCGGCGAACAGCTCAAAGAGCTTTACGGAATGGAGATTATCGTTCCTCAGCTTCCCTTCCCGGAGGTAAAGCTTGCGGATCTGTACAAAGGCCTTGAGGAAGACTTCGGCTTTACAGTGCCCGATTCGGAAAAAGGAGACCTGACGACGGAAGCGGAGCGTCTTTCCTATGACTGGGTTAAGAAGCACTACGGTCATGAATTCCTGTTTATCACGGACTACAGCGCGGAGAAGCGCGCGTTTTACCACATGCGCGACGAGAACGGAATCCCGCAGGGCTATGACCTCATCTGGCGCGGCGTCGAGATTACGACCGGCGCCCAGAGAGAGCACCGCTACGACGTTCTGAAAAAGCAGGCGGAGGAGAAGGGACTTTCGGAAGACGTGAAGTTCTATCTGGAGTTCTTCCGGTACGGCTGCCCGCCGCACGGCGGATTCGGCCTCGGTATCGACCGTCTGACGATGCTCCTTACGGGCCTTCACATCAATGAAGCGGAATTCCTGTTCCGGAGCCCGAAGAGACTGACGCCGTAAGGGATTCCTTCCCCGAAAAGGGGGAGAACGTGGAAGCGGAAGATTTCCGGGAGGAGCTAAGACCCGGACTGAAACAGAAAGGAAAACCATGATGGATTACAGACAGTTTATCGAAAACGGACAGGCAGTGATGGGACTCGAGTTTGGCTCGACAAGAATCAAAGCGGTTCTGGTGGACAGGGATTACAACGTGATCGCTTCGGGCGATCACGAATGGGAGAACCGCTTTTCCGGCGGCTACTGGACGTATACGCTTGATGATATCATCGGCGGGCTGCAGGACTGCATTCAGAATCTCCGCGGCGACGTTTCCAAAAAATACGGCGTCGAGCTGACATCGATGAAGGCCATGGGCTTCTCTGCGATGATGCACGGCTATATGGCTTTTGACAAAGACATGAACCTTCTCGTGCCTTTCCGCACCTGGAGGAACCAGACGACAGGCGAAGCTGCTGCCGAGCTTTCGGAGCTTTTTAAATTCAATATTCCGCAGCGCTGGACGATCGCGCACCTTCGTCAGGCCATCCTTTCGAAAGAAGAGCATGTTCCGTATATCGAGCGTGTGAACACGCTCGCAGGATATGTGCATTACCTGATGACGGGCAGATGGGTGGTCGGTCTCGGGGAAGGCTCTGGCATTATTCCGCTGGATTCGGAAACCATGGATTATGACCAGCATATGGTGGATCTTTTCGACGGTCTTTCAGAACAGGCCGGTTTCCATAAGAAAGTGCGCGATGTGCTCCCGAAGGTCTTAAACTGCGGCGAAAACGCGGGAACCCTGACGGAAGAAGGCGCGGCCCTTCTGGATCCGACCGGGCATATTAAAGCAGGCATTCCGGTCTGTCCTCCGGAGGGCGATGCGGGTACCGGCATGGCCGCGACCAATTCCGTACTGAAGCGGACCGGCAATGTTTCCGCCGGCACCTCGGTCTTCTCGATGATCGTCCTTGAAAAGCCGCTCGCGGATTACTATGAGGAAATCGACATGGTGACGACGCCCGACGGCTCGCCGGTCGCGATGGTCCACTGCTCGAACTGCACCTCGGACCTGAATGCCTGGGTGAAGCTTTTCAGGGAAAACCTCGAGCTTTTAGGCGTCAAGCCGGATATGAACGAGCTTTACGGAAAGCTTTACAATGAGGCATTGAAGGGGGATCCGGACTGCGGCGGCGTCATGGCGTACAACTATGTGTCCGGCGAAGTAATTACCGGGCTTGACGAAGGACGGCCGATGGTCGTTCGGACGCCGGAGGCGGTCTTCTCGCTGGCGAACTTCATGCGCGCGAATATCTACAGTGCCTTCGCGACGCTCAAGATCGGCAACGATATCCTGATGAAGAAGGAGCATGTCGAAGTCGATACGCTTTTCGGACACGGCGGCATTTTCAAGACCAAAGGCGTGGCTCAGCAGTTCCTCGCGGATGCGCTGAACGCTCCTGTCGCTGTTCTGACGACTGCCGGAGAGGGCGGTCCCTGGGGAATGGCGCTGATCGCATCCTACATGGTGAACCGCGCGGAAAATGAAAGCTTCCCGTCCTTCCTTTCCGAAAAGGTTTTCCACGGCGAAAAGGGCGAGACCCTGTATCCGGACCCGGAGGGAGTCGCCGGCTTTGACCGTTTCCTTGAAAAGTATCGGGCAGGATTAAAGGCGGAGCGCGCCGCTGTCGAAAACCTGTAAGTACGGGGACAATTGTGAAAGCGTACTGAAAAAAGGGGAGAATACAATGCTTGAGAACCTGAAAAAAGAAGTCTATGAAGCCAATATGGAGCTCGTCGAAAAAGGGCTCGTGATCTATACCTGGGGCAATGTCAGCGGCATTGACCGTGAGAGCGGACTGGTTGTCATCAAGCCGAGCGGCGTGGATTATGACAAACTCTCGCCGGATAATATGACGGTCGTGGACCTGGAAGGGAATATCGTGGAAGGACCGTACAAGCCGAGTTCCGATACCGCGACCCACCTCGTGCTGTACAGGAAATATCCCGAAATCGGCGGAATCGTTCATACCCATTCGGTATGGGCAGTCACTTTCGCGCAGGCAGGGATGGCAATTCCGGCGCTCGGAACGACGCATGCGGATTATTTCTACGGGGATATTCCCTGCACGAGAGCGCTTACCGCAGAGGAGATCGACGCCGGCTACGAGCTGAATACGGGCAATGTGATTGCGGAAACGATCGGTGACGGCGAAGCGCTTGCTGTCCCCGGCATTGTCGTGAAAAACCACGGACCCTTCGCCTGGGGCAAAACCGCCAAGGGCGCGGTGTACAATGCAGTCGTTCTCGACAAGGTCGCGGAGATGGCGTATAAGACGCTGACGCTGAATCCGCGCGCGGACAGAGTTCCGCAGTACCTTCTCGACAAGCACTATCTCAGAAAACACGGTGCGAATGCCTACTACGGACAGGGCACCGGAGAGGACCATTAATCATCTATGCTGGAACGAAAGGGCGGGCTCGTCAGCTTCTATATCTTCGTTATCGACTGTCTCATGCTGACAGCCGCCTATTTTGCGTCCTTTTTCCTGTACCGGGTCGTGCGCGGGAGAATCAGCGAGAACGGCGTGACGGCGCTTGTCGTGCATTTCCTGTCTCTTCTGATTGTGGAGATCCTGTCTGCAGGAAACAGCCGCTTCCTAAGGCGCAGGGTCTTTGACGAACTGGTCGTCTGTTTCAGGAACGCGGTGCTTTTCTCACTGATTCTGGCCTTCCTGATTTTCGTTATCCATGCGGTCGACGACGTTTCCCGAATGGTGACGCTGTTTACGATTATCCTGTATTTCGGGCTTGATTTTTTGGCAAGAATCCTGCTGAAAGCCATGCTGCAGAGAAGGGCGGGACATCAGTCCGACAGGATACTTCTGTGTACAGACGCCGTGCATGCGGAGGAAATCATCCGGAATTTCAACAGCAATCCGGCTTCCTACCGCAGAGTGAGCGCGGTGGCGCTTCCCGAATGGACGCAGGAGAAAATGGATATCGCCGGCGTCCCGGTCGTATCGGACCTTCCGGGAATGTTCCGCTGGGCGAGAGAACAGATTGTCGATGAAGCCGTCCTGTTTCTGCCGGATTCGGATGAGGAAGAAATGAAGCGCTGCATTGATGAATTCGAGTCCATGGGCATTGTTGTCAGTGTGATTTTGAAGGATCTGGACAGCGCGCGGAACTATATCGTGAGTTCTTCGGTGGTCGCAGGCTATCCTGCGGTCACGCTGTCCCGGTCCGCCATGAATCCGAACGCGCTTGTCTTCAAGAGAATCGCGGATCTTGCGGCGGGCTTTTTGGGCAGTATCGCAGCGGCAGTCCTGTTTCTTATCCTCGGACCCGTGATCAGGCTGGATTCGAAGGGACCGGTTCTGTTTAAGCAGAAAAGGGTCGGAAGAAATGGCCGCTTCTTCACCATGTATAAATTCCGGTCGATGGTGAGCGACGCGGAGGAGAAGAAGAAAAGCCTGATGGAGCAGAATGAAATCTCGGGCCAGATGTTCAAGGTGACGGATGACCCGCGGATTACCAGGGTCGGAAAATTCCTGCGAAGAACCAGTCTGGATGAATTTCCTCAGTTTTTCAATATCCTGAAAGGGGATATGAGCCTCATCGGTACGCGTCCCCCGACGGTGGACGAATTTATGAAGTATGAGGAGCATCACAAGAGGCGTCTGTCGATGAAGCCGGGGCTTACGGGACTCTGGCAGGTCAGCGGACGCTCGGAGATTACGGATTTCGAAGAAGTCGTGCGTCTGGACTGCCAGTATATCGACAACTGGTCGCCGGCGCTGGATCTCAGAATCTTTCTGAAGACCATTGCGGTCGTGTTCAGAAGGAAGGGGTCCAAGTAAATCATGATATTCGGAAATTGAACAGGGGAGGATAATTCCTTGCTTTCAAAAGAAGAGAAAAAGATACTCGAACAGGCTCAGGAAATCCTGAAGCGTGAAGAAGAAAATGTATATGAGGACGCGGGTTCGGTCTATTCGAATCCGACCGCCGTCAGGCAGGACAGGGCCGCTGATCACAGGGCTTCCCAGTACGCCGCGCCGCAGGAGAATGCGTCACAGTATTCGGCGAACAGCGGGTATGCGGCGCCGGGGCGTGAACAGAAAAGCCCCGTACACGAACAGACTCCCGGCCGGACAAATACACCGGAAGCCGATCCCGGGAACGGGCCGCTTCATTACCGCGGACTGAAGGAATACGACGAGGAAGTCACGGAGTTTCGGGAAGTCGGAAGAAGAAAGAACCAGAAGAGCCGGAAAGAAAAAGACAGCACGAAGGAGCCCCCAACAGGGCCGGCGCAGGGAGAGAAAAAGAAGAAAAAAAGGCATCCGTTAAGAGTCATTTTCATCCTCCTTCTCGTCCTGGCGCTGCTTTTTGCGGGACTTTTTGCTGCAGTGTATGTCTTTGTCGGGAGAACGCATTACGAGCCCTTTGAGGCCATTCAGGAAGAGGCCCTCTACAATCTCCCGGAGAAAAACCTGAAGGGCGTGCGCAACATTCTGCTGATCGGAACGGATGCCAGGGATCCCGGAATTGAAAGCCGTTCCGATACGATCATCGTAGTCTCGATCTGTCCGAAGCAGCGCAGGATTTATCTTACGTCCATCCTCCGGGACAGCTATGTGGATATTCCGGGCTACGGGCAGAACAGAATCAACCACGCTTACCAGATGGGCGGCGCGCGGCTCCTTGTACAGACCATCGAGCAGAATTTCGGCATCCGGATCGACCAGTATGCCAAGGTGGATTTCTATTCCTTTGTGGACATCATCGACTCGATCGGCGGTGTGGATATCGACGTTACGGATGAGGAAGTGCACTATGTGAATGCCTACCTTTCCGAGATCAACCAGCTGATGGGCATCGAGCCGCAGGACAGCTTCCTTCAGACCGGCGGCAGGTACACCTTAAACGGCCGGCAGGCGCTCGCCTTCTCCAGAATCCGTTATATCGGAACGGACTTCCAGCGGACGGCGCGCCAGCGCATGGTGCTGGAGGCGGCGGTGGACAGACTGAAGCACTCGTCGCCGAAGACGGTAATGCACGGCGCTTCGTCGGTTCTGGAGCTCATCACTACGGATATTTCGGACCTGTCCATGACAGCGCTTGTCTTTTCCAGCGTTTTCCTGAGAAATTACGATCTGGAGAGTGCGCGGATTCCTTACGACGGATTATGGTGGAACGCGCTGACGGAGAATGGACAGGAGGTGCTGGGAATCGACTTCGATTCGACAAAAGCGCAGTTCAGATCCATCATTTACGGCGGGCAATAAATTTAGTATACTAAAGTGATATTTTACAAAAAATCCTGAGAAGCCGGTGTTTTTTTCTATTTGACACCGGCTTTTTTTCGTGATAAATTTAGCACTAATATACCGGGTGGAGTGGACGGATCTGTCCTTTTTCCGGTATGAAAGATCAAAACATGCGATGCGGTTTGTCGGACCGGATACGCGGAAAAAGAGAGGTTGATGAAGATGAGACGACTTACGGTTTCGGACTGTACACTGAAAGAACTTGCGAAAGACCTGAAAAATCCGCTGTTATTCAGAGAGAAGAAGGCGCTTGCGGAATGCATTGACGCTTTTGGAGCCGACATCCTTGAACTACCGGGGGCCGCAAGGCCCGCAAAAGACAGAGTTATCAGCCGGACAATCGCGCAGACCGTTCAGCATGCCGCGGTCGCCATTCCTGTTGGATTTGAAAAGGAATCCGTGAGAGAAGCCTGGGAATGCGTGAAGGATGCGAAGCACCCGGTACTTCTGGCGGAGCTTCCCGTATCTACCGTTCAGATGGAGTATATGTACCATCTGAAATCCGATAAGATGCTCGTAAAAGCGGAAGCACTTTTACGGGAAGCAAAGAAGTACTGTCATGACGTGTCCTTTACCGCGCTGGATGCGACCCGCGCCGAGCGGGATTTCCTGGCCGAAATCTGCAGAATGGCTGACGGGATCGGCGTGTCGTCTGTAACCATCCAGGATACAGCCGGAGATTCGGACCCGGAGGAGATTTTTAAGCTCGTTTCATTCCTGCGCCCGCAGATTTCCTGCGCGCTTTTCCTTCAGGTCTCCGATAAGCTCCATCTTGCTGCCGCGAACGCCCTTGCAGGCATCCGCGCCGGCATCGACGGCATAAAGTGCAGCATCACGGGCAGCGAACCGCTGAATACCGCCGTGCTTTCCGACCTTGTTTTTGTGCGGGGCGATGCGCTCGGTGTATGCTGCGGTCTGAAAAACACCGAGATTCACAGAGATATCGAGACGGTGCTGAAGTCATCCTTCAGATCCGCGCCGGGAGCTTCCGAGAAGAGCGGTCCGGACATTTTCCTGGATAAGAACAGCACACTTTCCGACATCAGCCAGGCCTGCGAAAAGCTCGGCTATGAAATTTCCCCGGAAGATGCGGGCAGCGTTTATGATGCGATGATGCATGTCCTGGAGAGAAAGGATTCTGTCGGTGCGAGAGAACTGGAGGCGCTTGTCGCCAGCTCCGCGCAGCAGGTTCCTTCCACCTATCACCTGAAAAGCTATGTCTGCACAACCGGAAACCTTTCCACGGCCATGGCCCATGTGGTGCTTGTCCGGGATGAAGAGGAGCTTTCCGGCGTGGCGTCCGGAGACGGACCGATCGATTCCGCTTTCGCCGCGATCGATGAAACCATCGGCCATCATTATGAACTGGACGCCTTTGAAATTCAGGCTGTGACCGAAGGAAAGGAAGCGCTCGGGTCGGCGCTCGTGCGTCTCAGAAAAGACGGCAAGCTGTATTCCGGAAACGGCCTTTCGGCGGATATTGTCGGCGCCTCGATCCGCGCGTATATCAATGCCGTGAATAAGATTGTATATGAGGAGAACTGATTATGAAACTGGCTTTTTCTACTAGAAACGTTCGCCTCCCGTCCTTCCTGGATCTCTGCAATTACGCGCGGGATTACGGTTTTGACGGATTTGAAGTCGATGATGTGCAGACGGAGCGCCAGCTTCACAGCGACAGCCTGTTCCGTTCCGGGAGCGCTTCGGATGCGCGAAGAAAACTCAGGAACCGCGGGATCTCGGTCAGCGCATTAAACTGCGCCGAACCGATAGACGGCGCTGTTACCGGGGAACAGATTCTCAGGCTCCTTGACATTGCTGTCTTTGCCGGCGTTGAGACGGTCATTGTACGGTCGGATTTTTCCGATGATGCCGCATTTCTGAAGGAAAAACTCGCGAAAGCGCTTCAGAAAGCAGAAGAGAGCGGAATCGAGATTCTGTTCGAGACGAGCGGTCCGTTCTCCGACTCTGAGAAACTGATTGAGCTTATCAACGCCTTCGGTTCCACGGCCATCGGCGCTGCCTGGGACGTGCGAAAGACCTGCTTTACGGCGGGAGAGAGCGTTCAGACGACCATTAAGACTCTCGGCGCGTATATCCGCTATGTGCGTCTTGGAGACATGAAAGACGGAAAAAAGGTGCTGATCGGAGACGGGACCCTTCCGGTTCAGGACTTTCTGAACGCGCTTCGCGCGCTGAATTACGAAGGCTTTGTCGCCGCCTCCTGGAACGATGAAATCAACGACCCGGATATTGTGCTGACGCATTTTGTCAGCTTCCTTCGGAACATCAATACGATGGAGCGCCCGAAGAAGAAGCTTTTCACGAACCGGGCGGGAAGCGGCACCTATCCGTGGCGGAAGTATGAAACCGTCGACCTGACCTTCTCGGAGGTCCTGGATACGATGGCGGAGACTTATCCGGATCAGTATGCCTTCAAATACACAACGCTCGATTATACCCGCACATATTCCGAATTCCGCAGGGACGTGGACCGTGTGGCGGCGTCCTTTATTGCGCTCGGCGTAAAGCCCGGCTATCATGTGGCGATCTGGGCCACGAACGTTCCGTCCTGGTTCCTTTCCTTCTGGGCAGCCACCAAGATCGGGGCGGTTCTTGTCACGGTCAATACGGCATACAAGGTTCACGAAATCGAATACCTCCTGCAGCAGTCGGACACGCATACCCTTGTGATGATCGAATCGTCGAAGGATGCGAATTACCGCGAAATCATCCGTGAGCTCTGCCCGGAGCTTCAGGGACATGAGCCCGGAAAGCCGCTGTACTCCAGGAAACTTCCGTTCCTTCGGAATGTCATTACCGACGGCTTCTCCATGGAAGGCGCACTCACCTGGGATGAAATGCTGCTTCTTGCGGATACGGTTCCGCATGAAGAGGTCAGAAGGCGCGCATCCATGGTCCGGCCCGATGATGTCTGCAACATGCAGTACACCTCCGGAACGACCGGCTTCCCGAAAGGGGTCATGCTGACGCACCGGAATATCGTCAATGACGGCAAAATCATCGGAGACCGTATGGACCTGTCCACTGCGGATCGGATGATGATTCAGGTGCCGATGTTCCACTGCTTCGGAATGGTTCTTTCGATGACTTCGATGATGACGCACGGCGGAACGCTTTCTCCGATCCCCTATTTTTCTCCGAAATCTTCACTCGCCTGCATCACGCAGGAGAAGATTACCTGTTTCAACGGCGTTCCGACGATGTTTATCGCCATGTTCAGCCATCCGGACTTTGAAAAGACGGATTTCTCCTATATGCGCACAGGCATCATGGCAGGATCCAACTGCCCGCCGGATCTGATGCGCCGGGCATCGGTCGAGATGAACATGCGGGAAATCATTTCCGTATACGGTCAGACAGAGGCTTCTCCCGGCTGTACGATGGGAGAAGTGAACGAAGACCTCGACCACCGCGTGGAGACGGTAGGCTCCGCCTTCCCCGGCGTGGAGTGCAGGATCATCGACCCCGAAACCGGACTGGAGCTTCCGGACGGGGAAAACGGTGAGTTTGTGGCGCGCGGCTTCAACATCATGAAGGGGTATTACAAGATGCCCGAAGCGACCGCGGAAGTCATTGACAAGGACGGCTGGCTGCACTCCGGAGATATCTGCTGCCGTACCGAAGACGGATATTATAAAGTGACCGGGCGCTTAAAAGATATGATTATCCGCGGCGGCGAGAATATTTATCCGCGGGAAATCGAGGAATTCTACCTGACGAATCCCAAGGTGAAGGATGTGCAGGTGATCGGTGTGAAGGACGAGCGGTACGGTGAGGAGGCCTGCGCCTGGATCATCCTTCACGAGAATGAAACGGCGGACGATGCAGAAATGAAGGAATTCGGCAATGAAAGGATCGCCCGGCACAAGGTGCCGCGTTACTTTAAGTTTGTCGAGGAATTCCCGATGAATGCCGCCGGGAAGATTCTGAAGTACAGGATGAAGGAAATCTCCGAAAAGGAGCTCGGACTGTAAGTGAACATTGCTAAGAAGCCGGTTTTATGCTATAGTCATCTTATCAATACCCAACAGGAGGAACGTGATGGATAAGATTAAAGGTGTGAACCTCGGCAACTGGCTGGTTCTCGAGAAATGGATGAGTCCGGAGCTTTTTGAAGGGACGGATGCAGAAGATGAGTACTACCTCCCGAGAGCACTTCCGAAGGATATCTACGAGGAAAGAATCCGCCGCCATCGTGCAGAGTATATTACCGAGCGGGATTTTGCCTATATCCGGTCTCTTGGCTTAAATGCCGTCCGTATTCCGGTGCCGTATTTTATTTTCGGTGACTATGAGCCCTTTGTCGGCTGCATCCGGGAACTGGACGACGCATTTGACTGGGCGGAACGTTACGGACTTCAGGTCCTGATTGACCTGCATACCGCGCCGGATTCACAGAACGGATTCGATAACGGCGGTATCAGCGGCGTTTGCAAGTTCTTCCAGGAGCCGGAGGAGATCGAGTATGTCTATACCGTCCTGGAGCGGCTTGCAGAGCGCTACGGACAGAGAAAGGGGCTCTTCGGCATCGAGATTCTGAACGAGCCGATTTCCAAGGAGCTGTTCGGTCATATTGTCGGCCGCTATGTGCCGGTGGAACCCGAAAAGGCTGCCGGATCGAAGGGCTATGAGCCGGAGGAGCTGCGCGTATTCTATCTCACGGCCTATGACCGCATCATGAAGTATCTGCCGGCGGAGAAGAAGGTTGTCATCCATGACGGCTTCGATATCATGCAGTGGAAGGACTTCATGCGTGAGGAGAAATACAAAAATGTTGTCCTTGATACGCATCAGTACCTGATGATGGCTGCAGGAATGGAGAACCCAACGGCCGAAAATGTGGTGGACTTTATCAATACGCATTTCGCACCGGCAATTCAGGAAATGCAGCAGTATTTCCCGGTTGTGTGCGGCGAATGGTGTCTGTCGAACCCGGTTCCCTTTACAGGGCTTCCGGAAGATGAGAAAAAGGCCGTTTTCAATGCAATCGACAGAGCCCAGAAAGCAGCCTGGGATCTCGGATCAGGCTATTTCTACTGGAGCTATAAGCTGCATGTCAATACCGCTCAGACGGAAGGACACGACAGAACCGAACCCTGGGATCTGGGCAGATGCGCAGCCCACGGCTGGTTCGAGAAAGAAAACTGACAGGAAATTAGTTGTTGACAGGGCCGGCGGGTTTTCCGCCGGCTTTTGAGAGTGAGGAAATCCATGAAGCGCATGATAACATTTGACAATCTTTCGAATTTTCGAGATCTGGGCGGCCTGACCGGTGCAGAAGGACGCAAAATACGGCCGGGAAAGCTGTTCCGCAGCGGAAACCTGTACGATGCGAGCCCATCGGATCTAAAGAGACTGTCCGGGATGCTCGAACTCGCAGTGGATTTCAGAACGGACGGAGAAATTCTGGAAAAACCGGATCCCGAAATCCCCGGCGTCCGGCTTTGGCGTCTTCCGGTGATGGAAACGCTGACGGAGGGCGTGACCCGGGAGAAGGAAGCGGATGCGCATGCCTTTATGAAATTCATGGAAGATCCCGACGGCGCCTTCCGTTACATGGAAAAAACCTATGAGCATATTGCAGGGAGTGCTTTCGCGCTTTCACAGCAGCGGCTTTTGCTTGAAGAGCTTTTAAAGCCGCACGAAAGAGGCGTTCTCTGGCACTGTACGGCGGGAAAGGACCGGACAGGCGGCTTTTCCATGATTCTCGAGCTGATTCTGGGGGTTTCCAGGGAGGATATTTTCGCGGACTACCTGCTGACAAATGAGGGAAACCGGCAGGTCGTGGACGGACTGCTTCAGCATTTCCTGTCTCAGCCCGGTGTGGATCCCGTAAAATCCGAGCCGGCTTTAAGGGCGATGTTTGAAGCCAAAGAGGAATATATCGAGGCCTTTTACCGCGAAGCCGAGAAAATCCACGGAACGATGGAGAATTTCCTCAAAGAAGCGCTCGGCGTGGATGAGGACATGAAGAACCGGCTCAGAGAAATGTATCTTGCTTAGGTCTGAAGGGACGCAGCCTGATGAAGTCTGGAGGTTAAGGGGATATGAGGGAATTTCCGGAAGCGAACTGGCCTGAATGGGAAATAGAAAGAAAAATCGGATCGGGCTCATTTGGAAGCGTATACAGTATCATCCGGACCGAAAATGATTATCTGTACCGCGATGCACTGAAGGTCGTCAATATCCCGAGATCATCGGACGAGCTGTCTTCGCTCGAAGCCGGAGGAATGGACGAGAGCAGCATCTCGGAGTACTGCAGAAGCCGGGCGCTGAAGGTGTATAACGAGATCAATACACTGATTCGCCTCGGCGGAGTGACCAATATCGTCAACTATAAGGACCATAAAATGGTGACCCTGGATGACGGGATCAGCTACAGGATCTTTATCCGGATGGAGCTTCTCACGTCTCTTCGGGATTACCAGAAAAGAAACGGAATGGATCTTCTCACGGTCCAGAAAATGGGAATCGACCTTTCGCGTGCGCTTGAATACTGCGAAGGGCAGCGGATTATCCACAGAGACATCAAGCCGGACAATATTTTCGTATCCGGAAACGGAGATTTCAAGCTCGGAGATTTCGGCACGGCGCGTTATATGCAGAGCATGAATTACGGAACCATCGCCGGGACCTTCAACTATATGGCTCCGGAGGTGTACTCCCAAAAGCCGTATGATCTTCGGGCGGATATTTATTCCCTCGGAATGGTTCTCTATCAGTTCCTGAACCGCGGACGGCTTCCTTTCCTTCCCCAGGAGAAGCAGATCCTGGATGCCGACGATGTGGAGGAGGCTTTCAGAAGGCGCATCCAGGGAGAGCGGGTTCCGGAAATCGCCGGAATCGATCCTGCGCTTTCAGCTGCAGTCACACACGCGCTTGAGTATGAACCGTCCAGGCGCTTCGCCTCCGCGAAAGAATTCCGGGCGGCGCTTGAAAATCCGTCCGCCTGGTATGCGGGCACGGGACAAAGCGCTGCACCGTATTCGGCCCGTCCCGCGGGCGATGAGACCATCCTTCTGTCACCGGGGCTGATGCCCGGGGGAATTTCGGAAATGTCGAATTCCACCGGCTTTTACTGTAAGGTCTGCGGCGAACGGCTGAATCCCGGCGCTTCTTTCTGCAGGCGCTGCGGAACACGGACGGCGGCGCTTCAGGTGCCGCAGAAAGCCCGTGAACCACGGAAGAAAAAACATCTGGCGGTAATTCTTGCCGCTGCAGCAGGCGCGGCTGTCCTTCTCGGACTGCTGATCGGATTTATTATCTATTTTGCTGAAAGCAGACCGGAAGGAGGCCAAAAAACGGCTCAGTCAGGAAGTTCGCGGTCCGAAGAGAACACTTCACAGGACAGGGACGTTTTGGAGACGGAGTCAGAAAGAGAAGAGACTTCGGACAATTCAGAAGGAAGCGGTCCGAAGACAGAGGACTCAGACAGCGAAGGAAGCCCTGCTGCAGCGGATGAAGATACCGAAGGAGATTCCGCTGAAGAAACGCCTTCTGAAACGGAAGATGCCGGTACAGCAACCACGGAAACAACCGCCCCCGAAACAACCGCCTCCGAAACAGAACCTGTCCTGCCTCCGATGCCTCAGGTGAATGATTATGTCCTTTTCGGCAGTTTTGAACAGGACAATAATACCGGAAACGGAGGGGAAGCGGTTCGCTGGCGGGTGATTGATGTCGACGCGGAGGCGAACAGAGTCCTCCTCATTACAGAGTATTCTCTCGAGAACCTGCAGTTTGATTCGGAAAGTGAATCGCAGAGCTGGGAGAACTCGTCGCTTCGCCGATGGCTGAACAACAGCTTCTACAATGATGCTTTTTCGCCCGGGGAAAAGGCCGTGATCGAGCCGGTTTCCTGCGAAAACACCTATTCATTCCCCGGAGTGGATTCTGCGCTCAGCGACCGGGTTTTCTGTCTTTCGAAGGAGGATGTGGAGAAGCTGATGCCGGCTCTCTCTGACCGGATTGCAAAGAACAGTGATTTTGCGCAGGAACAGATGAAAAAGAAAATGCTTCCCTCCTGGTTCTATCCCAATTCGGCAGCCGAAGTGGAGGCGACGGTCGCGGGATGGGAGGCGCAGTACGGCGTGCACTGCAGCTGGTGGTGGCTTCGCGATCCGGCAGGATGCGGTGTAACTGCCGCGGGAGAGATTCGGGCGGACCAGGTGAACCGCAGGGATTTAAACAGCGTCCGGCCGGCGGTATGGATCAGCTGGGAGCGTGTACAGCAGGGGATTTCCGAAGGAACGGCGCAGGAATTCGACATCAGCGGATTCGGGACTCCGGAGACGAAGACGGAGAGTGTGAGTCTGTTCTCTCTTCCCGGCGCGAATCTGGCCGGCGGAACGGAGCTTCTCGGCGAGTGCCGGGATATCTACGGAACCGTATACCGAAGCGTCCTTGCCGGAACGGTCTCCGAGTTCGATAATACGGTCGAGTATGTCATTGACGGACAGTACACGGTTTTTTCCGGAACAGTGATCCGGGACAGCAGCGCCGATACCGCGCGCCTGTCAAATCCCAACAGGACCGACATCGTCCTGTCGGTCTATGGAGACGGCGTGCTCCTGTACCAGTCCGTTTCCGTGAATCTTGCTTCAGGTGTCCTGCAGGATTTTTCCGTCAGTGTGCAGGGCGTAAAAACACTCAGAATTGTCATAAACGGAAAAAACTTTATCAGGCTCTGCAACGCAAAGCTGAGTTAAGATTGAAAAAGCTTTAAGGTAGTGTCAAGTAATCTATGAAAAACGGAGTCAAAGAAAAAAGGCTCCGACGAACCTTGAAAATCTGTAGATATAGCTTATTGAAGGCTCTCCGAGGGCTCAGGGCGCTGCCCTAAGAACCCGCAAGGGACAAGTCCCTTGACCCGAAACCTGGGCTCTGCCCAGACCCGTCCTCGCCGGAAGCAGGGAAAGGAACGATGTCCTTTCCCTGCTGGGAGGATAATCCGAGAACCTTATGTCAAGGGACTTTCGCGGCATATCCTCACCGGCTATGCCGGTTCCGGTATTCCACGAATCCCCTGACAACGGTTCCGCTCCATTCTTATGCAGCAGGCTCCTGCATCTTTTTAATGGTCTGTTGTCCCAGGAAGATCAGCAGCTGCCATTTACCGGGCATGTTGTCAGCATTATTGATGATGTCATCTTCAACCAATGGTCGGAAGCGGTTGTGCTTGTGAGGTCTCAGGAAGTTGTAGTAGGCGACCCAGAGAGCGAGATCATAGCTGGCGCCATCGTAATTATCGAAACCGTTGGTGGGCCGGTAGGAAGCTTTATAAGTACGGTTAAGCCGTTCGATCATCTGCTTATACGGCCTGAATTCTTTTGAAACAGCATCATCATTCGTAAGGCCGATGACCTGGGTGATGTCAAATCTGAAAGCATCACCGAATTGGCGGAAGAACTGCTGAGCAGCAAGGACGTAAGCGCTGAAACCATCTGCAATGAAGCGGAAGTTTTCAGGAAGCTCTTTCAGATGCTGGAAGGCCATACGCATAGCCATAATGCAGGGGCCAACGGAACGGGTATCGGAGAGCTGATAACCGATGATGGCCCGTGTAGCGGCATTGATGATAAACCAGATGTATCCTTTGATTCCGCGGACTTTGATGTAGGTTTCGTCACCAACCAGTACAGAGCCTTTATCGTAAGGGTAGGTATCGACAAAGGGCTTGACACAGATGGCGGCGGTTTTACAGTAGTTGGCGACCATCTGGTGGGAAATGGAGATGCCGTGGATATCCTTCAAAGCCTGAGCAGTCTTTCGCAGAGACAGTCCGAGGTTGACGCGATAGGAAAGGCACAGGGACATGATATAAGCGTTGTTCCTGCTGAATTTCAAAGAGGAAGCATTCTTCGGGAGGGTGGTGATATCCATCTTGAAGAAATCCATAGTGAACTCACGGTAGATGTAATGCAGCTTATATTTATTTTTACCGTAGTCCTCACAGAGATCTGCCTTATCAACTTTCTTCAGGTTGTGAAGGTAGTAGGGACATTTAGGGTTCACGCATTTATGGATGATGAAATGCTTCCGGTCCTTCTTACGCGACAGTGTATGGGAGCAGTAAGGGCACTGAAGGGAAAGCGTTTTTGAGAAACGGTTTTCATCAGGAGAAAAGAGTGTTCCGCAGATCTTGCACATCAATTGTCCGGCCTTGCCGTTGTTGCGGTAGAGATAGGGCTGTGGAGCATTACAGGAGGGACAGGTACAATCCTCAGGGATATCGCACACAGAGCGACGCTGAACGGGTTTAACCGGCTTACCATACTTCCAGGTATAGTAGGTATTGAGATCCTGCCAGTCCCAGTCCTGGTGATGGTAGACGATCTTAGGGAGCTGATCCACCTTAAACTTCTGGTACTTGGGAGAATGGGAATCGTCGAAGGCCCACTGCTTAAGGGGGATATATTTGCAGATAAAGTTGATCAGCCAGCGGTTTTGCTGAAAAATCTGGTGGCATAATTGAAGAAGATAAAGTATAATGTCCATGAGCATTGACTCCTTAGGTATAGGTTGGTTTGGCGATTGACATTATACCAGAAAAGGGAGGTCAATGCTCTTTTTATTTGAATCTCCCGAAGAATCAAGGTTTTTGAACTATAAACAGGTAGTGAACTTGACACTACC
>CAMVNR010000045.1 GCA_947168905.1 uncultured Lachnospiraceae bacterium | reverse complement strand
AAGCTGACTGAAAAGCAGCAGGGCCTCATGGAGAAAAGACGCAGGGAAGCGGAAGAATCGTTCTCTGAGCCCGGCCTCTTAGGAAAATACCTGGAACGCAGGATTGACGATCATACGACAATTAATTTTGCGGATCTGATTCTCAATAATCCGGAAAACGCGGCTTTTAATATCCCGAGAATCCGGGCGTCCCTGGCGGTGATGAAGGACGGGCAGGCGGTCTTCACGAATCTTGAGAAAGTATATCTGTACCGTTATGTTTTCACGCGGGGGGTCAGCTCCTCTCATCCGGTGGATCTTCACGGAATAGAGTCTATTCCGGACCCGGACATTGTCCGGACGCTTCAGCAGATGATGAAGGATCACTACAGCAGGGAGTACGCTGACAACACGCTTTTTCAGGACAAGCTTTTGTGGATCGCCCGGGGTTACGCGAATAAGGGGATTCGTTATGTAGAGATTTCGGATACTGCGCTTCTGAAACCGCTGGAGGGCCTGAAGCGTCTTTCGGAGATACATGAGGTGATGCCGAAAATCTGGAGAGAGACCGGTGTCATGATCCGCTTTTTGGCATCGTTTAGGCGGATCCCGTTAACGATCGTCCGGGACCGGGTGCAGCGAGAAAATCCGGCTGACAGCCTGCGGCTTCTGAAGGTGATTTCACGCGATCCGTATGTCGCAGGCTCGGATATTGTCGGAGAAGAGATCACAGACATCAGGGATCTTCGCCCGCTGATTCGTGAAATCGTGCGGATTGCGAAGGATAATCCGGGGTTTGTGATCCGGATTCACGCAGGGGAAAACGACTCCCTGAGGGATAATGTCATGAACAGTATCCTGTCGGTGAAGGAAGCGCTTTCTCCAGGCCAGAAGATGCCGAATCTCAGGATCGGGCACGGACTGTATACCGCGAATCTGGACTCGAAGAAGGGCAGACAGCTGATCCGGGAACTGAAGGACTGCGGGGCAGTGCTGGAATTCCAGATTACCAGCAACGTCCGCCTGAATAATTTAAGTGAGCTTTCGAGGCATCCGCTGAAAAAATATTTAAGAAGCGGCGTGATGTGCGTACAGGGAACCGACGGCGGTGCGCTGTACGGAACCGATTCGATCGATGAAGAGCTGGCGCTGGAGAAGATGCTGGATCTGTCGAGAGCAGATCTTCTGTCGATGCGGCGCACGGAAGAGCGCGTGATCGATGTAAGCGAAAAGGCGTTTGAAGAAAAGATGCGCGAATTTGATCTGCGCGCAGGCATGACGGATGTCGAGAACTTCTACAAAACGGAGCTTGTCCGGGCCTGTGAGGACCAGGAAGACAGCGCGTTTCCGGAAGAAAAAACCGACAGTCTGGAGGCTTTCAAAGACAGGATCCGGGAAATACCCGAAGAGAAACTGCCGATTGTCGTCCTGGGAGGAAGCTTTAATAACGAGAGCCGCCGCACCCGGCTGCAGCCGAAGATCTGCCGGCTTCTCGATGATCTCATCAGCACGGCGGATCCGAAAGAAACCTGCTTTGTAATTGGGCACCACTTAAGTGGCTATGAGCATTATCTCCTGGAGAAAACACAGGGCAGATTTGACATTTTCTCCTTTGTTCCCGCGATGGTTTCACCTGCGGAGGTGAGACGCATCCGGAAGGCGAAGGTCCAGGTAAGGGTTTCCATCGAAGCTTCCGGCCTCGGACTTTACAAGAGTGTGACGTACGAGATCTTTAAAAGGCGCCCGTCAGTACTTCTGGCGCTTGACGGCAATTCCGCCGGAACCAATATGATCCAGGAAGCGAAGAACGGACGCGGCGGCTGCAGAATTTTCATTAACGGCAGCAGCAGGGCGCTTCGCGAAAAGGCGGCGTCGCTCGCCGGTTATGTAACGGTATTTAACGAGACGGACGGACTTTCGCGCGTGATCTTAAGCCCGCCGTCCCCCGCCGGCTCGGGCGGAGGCTGAACTCAAGTAAAAATGCTTTGCTTTATCTGTGAAAATAGGATATAATAAAAAGCTGGATATTTTATTCCAACAGGGGGATTAATCTTTATGGCTGAAAATTGCAATAATAACTGCGAAAGCTGCGCTCAGGACTGTGCCTCCAGGAGAGCACCGCAGGATTTTCGTGAGAAACTGAACGCTTTATCAAGCGTCGGAAAAGTGATCGGCGTGGTCAGCGGCAAGGGCGGTGTCGGGAAGACACTGGTGACCTCTCTTCTGGCTGCGGCTATGCAGAAAAAGGGACTGCATGCCGCGATCATGGATGCGGATATTACGGGACCCTCGATTCCGAAGAGCTTCGGACTCTCAGAGGAGCACTGCACCTCAGACGGAACCAACCTGTATCCCGTCGAAACTGAGAGCGGCATCCGTATTATGTCTATGAACCTCCTTCTGCAGAACGCTGCAGATCCGGTGGTATGGCGCGGACCCGTGATTGCGGGAGCCGTGAAGCAGTTCTGGACAGATGTCGCATGGGGAAATGTGGACTGCATGTTTGTGGATATGCCTCCGGGAACGGGCGATGTTCCGCTGACTGTGTTCCAGAGCCTGCCCGTGGACGGAATCATTGTCGTGACTTCTCCGCAGGAGCTGGTGTCAATGATCGTCGGAAAAGCCGTGAAAATGGCGGATATGATGAACATTCCGGTACTCGGCCTCGTTGAGAATATGTCTTATTTTGAATGCCCGGACTGCGGGAAGCGTCATGCGATTTTCGGCGAGAGCCATATCGAGGAGCTGGCGGCGGAATATGAGATCGGTACGACTGCGCGTCTTCCGATAGATCCGAAGCTCTCGGCGCTTGTGGATGCCGGCAGGATCGAGGAATATGACGCCGACGAGCTGTCGGAGATTATCGAGAGCATTTCAATGCTCGGCCTGTAAGCAAAAAAGAAAAGGCGGCTGTAGATGCACTCTTTTTTGGAAAGCTTCGCGCTTTCTTAAGGGAGCTTTAACAGCTGCAAAAAAGAATATCAGCGGCACAAGAAGGACATGGGAGGAAGACGGTATGAAGAAACAACGACTCCGCGCAGCAGTTTTACTTTGTATATTTCTTGTCTGTGCGCTGATCTGCCTGATCATCGCAAACAGTATCCAGCATGGCTTCGGAAGCATTGAAATCGAGGAGGGCTATATTGCCGCCGAACAGGACGGAAAGAATATCGGACAGATATTCTACAAGCTCTACAAACCGGCCGGAATTTCGGAGAATTCCGAAAAGGCGCCGGGCGTTCTCCTGCTTCACGGTTATCAGAACGATCATGAAACCTGCGCTGCGTACTCGATTGAGCTTGCCAGACGCGGCTATGTGGTCATGGCAATCGATGAGTACGGTCATGGAAAGACGACGGCAGGGCTCGTGAACCGTGGATATGTCAATCATAAAGTGACAGTCAATTACGGAGAGGACAGCGAGGCGGACGGCACATTCAAATCCGCCGGCGGTCCGGTGCGCTACCGGATCATGATGAACTTCTCCAACTTAAGCTTTTTCGACAGCCGCTATACGACGGACTCCGACGGAAATGTGCTGACGGATTCCTCGGCGGGCGGAAACATTGCCTATGCGGTTCTGGCATCGTATCCTTTTGTTGACAGCTCGCGTCTCGCGCTTTCCGGGCACTCGATGGGGACCTGGTCGTCCTGGTCGGTAGCTGCAGCTTACTCCGGAACAGAGATTGAACCGAAGGCGACGGTCCTGCAGTGCGGCGAACTTTTTACGGATGACGCGTATGACGCTTCTTCGATTCATTTCAATAATGTGCTGCTTCTGCAGGCAAAGTGGGATGAATTCAGCTATTTCCGCGACTACAAAAAGATCGTCAGCGATGAACTCTTAAAATCGGATCTTCGCACCGGCTTTTTAGGGACGGATGCCGATCATGCGGCGTGGAACACGACCTACGGCAGCTTCCCGGACGGAAGCGCCAGGAGAATTGAGCTTCTGTATACGAACCATCGGCTGACGACGCACCATAAGCACGGTCTTTCGACAGCGATCGACTGGTTCGACGAAGCGCTTTCACATGAGTCTGCGATTTCTTCGGGAAAGCAGATCGCAATGGTGAAGGAATGGCTGGTGCTTCTTGCCATGCTCCTCGTGATCGCCGCGCTGATTCCGTGGATGGACCTTCTGCTGACCCTTCCTTTCTTCCGTACAGTCATCCAGGAGTTCCCGAGCAAGTACCGGGCGAAGACAAGCGGACAGTGGTGGAAGGGTGCGGTTATTACAATGCTGATCGCGGCATCGACATACCCCTTTATGACACAGCTCGGGCATGGCCTGCTGCCGCTTCCGGAAAAGGTTTTCCGCATGACGGTCGGCAACGGATTCATCGCCTGGTACCTCCTTCTGATCGTGATTATGATTGTCATGACAATTGTCTCAAGGACCCGCGGAAAGAAGCGCGGGATCGTCCAGAGCTATCACGATATGGGCCTGGGAACGGCGAGAGAACCGGAAAAAATCAGTATTTCTCTCTGTCTTAAGTCGGCTGTGCTTGTGCTTTGCACCGTGCTTCTGATGTATCTCTCGGTTGTTCTGGCGGAAGTGATTTTCAAGCTGGATCTTCGCTTTATCTGGCCGTTCTTCAAAGGCTTCACCCCGGAGCGGCTGCTGCAGTTCTTCGTCTATATTCCATGCTTCGCGCTGTTCTTTATCCTGAACAACTCCAAGATCATGGCATCGGCGCGGACACACAGCACCTATGAGCCGGGAATGAAGGGCTTTTTCGGAAGCTGGTGGAGAAATGCCGTGATGATGGCAGGCGGAATCCTGATCATTATCCTGATTGAGTATATTCCGTTCTTTGCAAACCTCGGACCCGGTGCGGACCTTCTGTTCGGATCCACCTTCGGCGGACCGTTCATGTCGCTCCTGATCCTGTTCTTCCCGCAGGTGCTGGTATTCAGCGTCCTCGGGACAGCTGCCTACCGTAAAACCGGCACCGTTTATCCCGGAGCCATTCTGATTGCGGTGCTTGCCGCATGGATTGTGACCGGCGGGTCTTCGATGCTGTAAAACGGCCGGCAGAGAAACTGATAGGCAGAATCGATAGGAATCATTTTATGGAAACTCAGAATAAACCGGAGGGAAACGCCCGCGGCGCAGTAATTGTACGTACCAGTGTGATCGGAATTGCTGCCAATATCCTGCTTGCAGGCTTCAAGGCGGTTGTCGGCTGGCTGTCCGGCTCCATTGCGATTGTAATGGATGCGGTGAACAATTTAAGCGACGCGCTTTCCTCTGTCATTACGATTGTCGGAACGAAGCTTGCGCACAGAAAGCCGGACAGAAAGCATCCGCTCGGACACGGAAGATATGAATATATCGCCGCAGAGGTGATTTCCGTGATTGTTCTTTATGCGGGCATTACCTCTCTCGTGGAGTCCGTTAAGAAGATTATTACGCCGGAAACGCCGGATTATTCCACGGTTTCGCTGATTATCGTCGGGGCGGCTGTGCTGGTGAAAATCCTCCTCGGAACCTTTGTAAAAAAGCAGGGCGAGAAGGTAAACTCCGACGCGCTTGTGGATTCCGGAAAGGACGCGCTTCTGGATTCGATCATTTCGGCATCAACTCTGGCAGCGGCAGTGATTTTCCTGGTGTTCCATGTGTCGCTCGAGGCCTGGCTTGGCGCGGTGATCTCTTTAATCATCATCAAGTCCGGGATCGATATGCTCCGGGAGACGATGAGCAGAATCTTAGGCGAACGCGTCGACAGCGAAATATCGAAGGCAATCAAGGAAACCATTACCGAAATCCCGGACGTCAGCGGCGCTTATGACCTGATTCTGCACAGCTACGGTCCCGACCGCTGGCAGGGCTCGGTGCACATCGAGGTTCCGGATTACTGGACCGCCGAGGAGATCGACCGGGTGGAGCGCAGGATTCAGGAAGAAGTCTATATGAAGCATGGCGTCATCCTGACGGGAATCGGCATTTACGCCCTGAATACTTCAGACAGCGAAGCCGGACTGGCGCGCTCGAGGATTACGGAAACGGTGATGAGCGAGCCCTCCTGCCTGCAGATACACGGATTTAACTACAATGGGGCCGAAAAGAAGATCCGCTTTGACGTAGTGATCGACTTTTCCGCGGACCGTCAGGAAGTCTACCAGAGAATCTGCGAAAAGGTACGGAAAATGTATCCCGACTTCCAGGTGGTTGTTGTCATGGATTCGGATATCAGCGACTGAGGCTAATAAGGATTCAAAATGCTTACGACACTGTGTTATATTGAGCAGGACGGGAAATACCTGATGCTTCTGAGAAACCGGAAGAAAAAGGATCCGAACGAAAATAAATGGATCGGGGTCGGCGGCAGATTCCTGCCGGGCGAAAGCCCTGAGGAATGCCTGCTTCGCGAGGTTTATGAAGAAACCGGACTCAGGCTGACGAAGTACCGTTTCCGCGGAATTGTCACTTTCCAGCAGGACGGGAACGAAGCAGAATATATGCATCTGTTTACGGCGGATGAATTCACGGGAACGCTTTCGGACTGCAATGAAGGAGAACTTCACTGGATCCCGAAAGAGGATATTTTTTCATTGAATCTCTGGGAAGGAGACCGTGTCTTCCTGGACCTGCTTCTTCGGGATGCTCCGGTGTTTCTCGCGGTGCTCAGATATGAAGGCGAACACCTGGTGTTCTCGGAAGCGCATCTGTATTGAATTGAATTGAATTGTGGAACAGAGGATAAGGTAAATGAGTGAGTCAGTCAAAATTACAATCTTTGTTGTTGCCGGATTTACGGTGTTTTTAGGCGCGATGCTGGCGCTTTTATGGTTCCTTCGGGACCGCATTGTGCCGAAGACCGCGGATTTCGGGGAAGATGAAGCGGACGAAATGCCGGAAGAGAAACCTGCAGGCCGGGAGCGTACGGAAAGGGCGAAAACGCCGGCGCCGTCGGTGACCTATGCCGTGCCCGCGTCTCAACCTGCGGACGAATATGACGACGACATTGATCTGTATGATGACGAAGAGGCTGAAGACGGGGAGACAGAGGACAGCCGCTCGTATTATTCGCAGCAGCCCGAAAGGGAAGAAAAAGCGCCTTTGTCCTCAAAAGAAGAGCCGAAGACCGCGCACCTGGAGAATATTCTCGACTGCCTGTATCTGCCCGGACGGACGCTGTCGGAGTGCGGTATTCCCGAAGCCTGTGTTTCGGCGGACGGCTCGGAAGTCGTCGTTGACGGCGAGCTTTTCGGCAAATATGCATACGGCGGTCTGACGCTTCTGTCCGCCTCTTTAAAGGAGCCTGTCATGGATTCCTTCTATGCGGTTTCGAATGAGATCGGATATGAGGAATGCAAAGGACAGCTTGCCGCTCTTTACGGAGAAGCTGTTTCGGAGGGCGAGCAGGAGGACGAAACCGACGGCAGCAGGACGGTTTATGCCGCGTTTATGACGGATTTCGGAACGCTGTGGCTGAGTAAGGGCAGCGGGAACGAGTACGTGAACCTGAACCTGATGTCTGCCGACACGTAATCTGAAGGAGAAACCTGTATTTGGACATCGTAGAGAAAGTCATTCTCATAGGGGTAAGAACCGAGGACGGGAATACTGACGCTTCCATCGCCGAGCTTAGGGAGCTCTTAAGGACTGCCGGGGCCAAGACTGTGGGGACTGTCGTACAGCAGAGGGAAGCCGCGCATCCCGGAACCTATCTCGGGAAAGGAAAAATCGAAGAGCTTAAGGAACTGATCACTGAAACCGAAGCGACCGGGGTTGTTTCGGACGATGAGCTTTCTCCTGCGCAGATGAAGAACCTGGAAGATCTTCTCGACATCAAGGTGATGGACCGGACCGTGGTCATTCTGGATATTTTCGCTTCCCATGCGCATACAAGCGAAGGAAAGCTGCAGGTGGAGCTGGCGCAGTGCCGTTATCAACTGACAAGGCTTTCCGGTTACGGACGTTCCATGTCGCGTCTGGGCGGCGGGATTGGCACCAGAGGCCCCGGCGAGACGAAACTGGAAACCGACAGGCGAAGAATCCGGCAGCGGATCACGGGCCTGAAGGCGGATCTTCGCGAGCTTGAGAAGACCCGCGCGGTCCAGCGAAGCCGGAGGGAAAAGAATTCCGTGCCGGTGGCGGCGATCGTCGGCTATACCAACGCCGGGAAATCAACGCTCTTAAATGCGCTGACGGGCTCGTCGGTGCTCTCGGAGGATAAGCTTTTCGCGACGCTGGATCCGACGACCAGAAGCTGTACGCTTCCGGAGGGAGAAATCGTGCTTCTGACCGATACGGTCGGTTTTATTCACAAACTGCCGCATCACCTGATCGAAGCCTTCCGGTCGACCCTGGAGGAGGCAAAATACGCGGATATCATTCTCCATGTCGTAGACGCCTCAGACCCTTCCATGGAGCAGCATATGCAGGTCGTGTATGATACGCTTCAGAGACTGGACGTAGGAGGAAAGCCCGTACTTACGCTGTTCAATAAATGCGACCTTGTTTACCCGGGCTTAAGGCTCCGGGACCCGAAAGCGGATGAGACGCTTCAGATCAGCGCGCTGAAAAAGGAAGGACTTTCAGATATCCTGAATGAAATCAGCCGGATCCTGAGAGAAAGCCGGGTATATATCGCGCGGCTTTTTGAATACAAAGACGCAGCGGCCATCCAGCGAATCCGGAAGGAAGGACAGCTTCTGAAGGAAGAGTACCGTGAAGACGGTATTTATGTAGAGGCCTATGTGCCGAAAAAAGCGGCCGGAATGTTTATGCGCCCGGCAGGCGAAGCGTAATAACTGCGCCTGAATGAAGAAAAGAGGGAAATCATGAATTATTCAAAACTGCAGAACGGCAGCGATGTGCGCGGAGTCGCGCTTCCCGGCGTTCCTGGAAAAGAAGTGAATCTGACAGAAGATGCCGTCAGGAATATCACCCGCGGATTTGTCCGCTGGCTGTATCAGAAAACCGGGAAAATCCCCGGAAAGGATCTCCTGACAATTGCAGTCGGCCGGGATTCACGTCTGTCCGGTCCCGAAATGATGTACTGGACCGTGACGGCCGCAGAGCGCGACGGCATCGCAGCAGCGGATATGGGGCTTGCGAGTACGCCGGCGATGTTTATGTCCACCGTACTGCCGGGCTTCCTCTTTGACGGCGCGATCATGCTGACCGCGAGCCATCTTCCCTGGGAAAGAAACGGGATGAAATTCTTTACGAGGGAAGGCGGCCTGGAGAGCACCGACATCCGTGAAATCCTCCGGATTGCGGCAAGTCCGATGGAGGAACTGAAAAAAACCCGCGGTTCAAGACAGTGGGGAAATCTGATGGATGCCTATGCAGCACATCTGAGGAAGCTCATTCAGGACGCGACCGGGGAAGAAACCCCGCTGAAGGGGCTTCACATTGTGGTCGATGCCGGAAACGGCGCCGGCGGCTTCTATGCGTCCTCCGTCCTGGAACCCTTAGGCGCAGATACCTCGGGGAGCGTGCTTCTTACGCCGGACGGACATTTTCCCGGACATATTCCGAACCCGGAGCTTCCGGAAGCCATGGAGAGCATCCGGAATGCGGTGCTTTCTTCCCATGCGGATTTCGGCATTATTTTCGACACGGACGTAGACCGTGCGGGCGCGGTGCTTTCCGACGGACGGGAGCTGAACCGCAATTCCCTGATTGCCGTTCTTTCGGCGATCCTTCTCAGGGAGCACCCGGGCACGACAATCGTGACAGACTCGATCACCTCTACAGGCCTGGCGGATTTTATCAGAGAAAAGGGCGGTGTGCATCACCGCTTCAAGCGCGGGTACCGGAATGTTATTAACGAAGCCATCCGCCTGAACGTGGAGGGCATCGATTCGCAGCTCGCGATCGAGACCTCAGGTCATGCGGCAATGAAGGAAAATTATTTCCTGGACGACGGCGCTTATGTGGTAACGCGGCTTCTCGTGGAGCTGGCGAAGGGAACGCTTCTTCAGGATCTGATCGCGGACCTGAAGGAGCCGAAAGAAGCGAAGGAATACCGCTTTGATATCCTCGAGGAGGATTTTAAGTCCTGCGGAAGTGAAATACTTGCGGCGCTTCAGGAATATGTTCCGCAGAAGAAAGGCTGGGAGATGCTTTCGGACAACCATGAGGGTGTCCGCGTAAACGCGGATCCCGCGTCCGGAAACGGCTGGTTCCTCTTAAGGCTCTCTCTTCATGACCCGATTCTTCCCCTGAATATCGAATCGGACGAAGAGGGCGGCACGAAGAAAATTGCAGCGGACCTGTATTCCTTCCTGAAACACTACGAAGGCAGAATCCGTCTTGACGTACTGAAAAACGACCTATGAAAAACCGGCGTTTTCTCCTCCTGTGTTCGTTCCTTTCGAACATGCTGATCTTTGTGATGGCTGCGGCTGCCGTCGGACGGTCCTATAAGGCGCACGCCTCCGGCGCGCTTTCGTCCTCCGGCGTTACGACTTTTCGATACTTTACGACGGATTCAAATATTCTGGCAGGCGCATTTGCGCTGATCGCGGGCGTCTTTGGCCTTTTCGCGCTTCTTAAAAAGCGGGACAGGATTCCCGAAGCCGCAGTGCTGCTGAAATATATCGGGACCTGTGCGGTCAGTCTGACCTTTACCGTGGTGATTGTCTTTCTCGGCCCGATTTACGGCTATGGCTCGATGTACACCGGGGCGAGCTTTTATATGCACGGAATTGTCCCGATGTTATCGATGATTTCCTTCATCGCTTTTGACCGCGGGTACCGTCTTCCGAAATCCCGGGTTCTGTTCGGACTCATACCGACCGTGATTTACGGGGCTGTCTATTTTACCATGGTTGTGCTGATCGGCAAAGAGAAGGGCGGCTGGCCGGACTTCTATGCATTTACGCGCGACGGCTTCTGGTGGCTCAGCCTGATTCTTTGCTTCGGCGGATCGGCGGTTCTGTGTATTCTGCTGAGACTTTTGCATAACCGCTGCGAGAAGCGGCCCGGGGAAGGAGAAAAGCTGAATGAAAAAGAAAAATAAGACCAGGACTCCCGGAAGGATTCCCATGATTATCGACCGTGCGAAAACCGTCAACAAAAGTATTGAAAACGGGGAAAAGGCGGTAAAGCTTGTAAAGCGCTTTGTCATTCCCGCAGCGGTTGTCGGGTTTGCGGTTCTCGCCTATGCGCTGTTTGATATCGATGTGAGCGGCCAGGCTCGAAAATAACAAAGGGAGAAGCTTTTACGTGATGAGGATTAAAAGGCTTGCGGCGTGCATTATGTTACTGGTGCTTTGTCTTACGCTGCCCGTGCAGAGCGTGCATGCGGACAACGAGGACTACGGAATCAAGGCATATCAGTATGTAAAGTATTTGAACGATAACCTGCCGCTTCGGATCAACAATAACGAGCTGACGACCGACAAGACCCGGCTTCAGGAGACGCGACAGTGGATTGTCGGAGAAATGGCTTCTTTCGGCTATACGGCACCGGAGTACTGGTACGGGGAGAACATAGGGAACGAATTCGCGTCCGTAGCTTTTCATAAGGCCGGAAAATCGGATAAGACGATTGTAATCGGCGCGCATTTCGACTGTGCCGATACGAAAGGCGCCGAAGACAACGGAACCGGTGTCGGACTCCTTTTGGAGCTTGCGGACAGATTCAAAGACACGGAAACCAATCTGTCGATTGATTTCTGCTTCTGGGACGGCGAGGAGTTCATCGGAATGGCGGGCTCCGCGCGTTATGTGTACGACCTGAAGGATTACAATCCGGATCGCTTCAATAAGATCTTCTGCTATATCAACCTGGACAGTGTCGGCTCCGGGGACAGGATGCATGTCTACGGCGGAAAGTACGGCGAGGACGGCGTTCTGTATCAGTCCTGGGGCTACAACATGGCAATGACGCTTGCCTGGGATCTGGGCGTCGAGCTTCATGAGATGCCTGCCGGGATCGACCGCTATATCCCCCCGACCCGGTCCGATGCGAGCGACCAGTATTATTTCTACGTTGAAAACATTCCGTACATGTATTTCGAGGCAAACGCCTGGCTGAAGCCGGACGGCTCCGTCGGAAATCCCGAGAAGCCCTATAACTACAACTCAACGCTGCCCTGCTTCGAAGATACGAACGGACGGATCATTCATACAAAATACGACGATCTTTCTGTACTTGAGGAGCTGGTTCCCGGCCGTATCCAGGAGCATCTGACGGGCTTTTCGAAAGTCATCAGCCAGGTGATCCGTGAAATGGACGAACAGAGCCCCGAGAAGTATCAGCACTATGTGTCCGAGGCAGAGCTTCGGGCGGCAAAGGAAGCCGAGACCGAGACACAGACGGAAGAAGAGACCGTTCCCGAGACCTCCGAGAGCGAGGATACATCGGCGGAGACAGAGACTGAACCAGAAACTCAGACGGAAGCCACTGAAACTTCCTCTGAAACTGCAATAGAGAGCACCGAAGCCTCCGAAAGCACTTCCGAAACGGCAAAAGAAAGCGCAGAGGACAGACCGCTTCTGAGAAACCGAAGCCTCATGTGGGTTTATATCGGCGGATGCAGTATCGCGGCGGTGATTCTCATTCTGCTCAGCATCGCTTTTTCAAAAAGACGCTGAAAAAGCGCCTGCATACAGGAAATATTATGAACTATTATGTAAACGAAAATATCAGGAAAACAGAACGCGTTTTCCCGCAGCAGGGCAGATACGGGTACCACCGGTATGATATGAATGAGAATCCGGAGGGCCTTCCGAAGGCGTTTGTGGATTCGGTGCTTCGGGAAATCACGCCGGAGTTTCTTTCGATCTATCCCGAACCGGACCGCTTTGTCGGAAAATATGCGGCCTTCTTAGGCGTTTCGCCGGAGAACATTGTGACCACGAACGGCTCTGACATGGCTATCCGGTACATTCTTGAAACCTTTGGAGAGCCGGGGAAAGACGTCGTTACCGTCACGCCTTCCTTCGAAATGTACTGGGTGAACTGCAGCCTGCTGGGTCTTCGGCATGTGCCGGTCCCCTACAACGACGACATGACGATCGACATCGACAGGATCCTCGCGGCGATTACGGAGGATACCCGCGTTGTGGTGCTTCTGAACCCGAATAATCCGGTCGGAAATGTCTATACGGAAGAGGAGCTTCAAAAAGTCATCCATAGGACCCGGGAATGCGGCGCCGTAATCATCATCGACGAAGCATATCATTATTTCTATCCGAATACGTTTCTGCGTTATGCGGTGGAGGAGGAGAACGTCATCCTGCTGAGGACCTTTTCCAAGCTCTACTCCCTCGCGGCGCTCAGGCTCGGCGCAGTGATCTCGAATCCCGAGATTATCCATTATGTGAAAAACGGACGGCTGTCGTTTGACGTAAATTCCGCTGCGCTTCTTTTCGCCGAGCGGATTCTGGATCATCCGGAGCTTACGAAAGAGCTTCAGCAAATCGAGCAGGAGGGAAAAGACTGGATTTTGAAGGAACTCTCCTCCCGCGGCTATGAGGTGCGCGACTGCCGGGGCAATTTCATATTTGTGAAGCCAAAGCATGAGGCAGCTGCGGTCGCAAAAAGGCTGGAGGACGAAGAGAAGGTGCTTGTCCACGCCTACCGTCAGCCGCTTTTGAAAGACCTGATCCGGGTCTCTGTCGGCTCGGTAAAAGCCATGGCCTTCTTCCTGGAGGCTTTTTTACGGGCGGACAGCTAAAAAACATCTCTGTTTTTCGGAGCGAGTAAGATGAAGAAAGTTATTACCTACGGGACATTTGATCTCCTGCATTACGGACACATCCGGCTTCTTGAGCGCGCGAAGGCACTCGGAGACTGGCTGATCGTCGGCGTGACTTCAGAGGATTTCGATAAAGCCAGAGGAAAAATCAATGTCACCGAGACGCTGTCCGAACGTATGGAAGCCGTAAAGGCGCTCGGAATCGCCGATGAGGTGATCGTCGAGGAGTACGAAGGACAGAAAATTGACGATATCAAGCGCTACGGCGTGGATATTTTCGCGATCGGCTCCGACTGGCGCGGGAAATTCGACTATCTGAAGGAGTACTGCGAGGTTGTTTACCTGGAGCGGACGGAAGGGATCTCTTCAAGCGAACTCCGGGCCCGCGACCGCTTACGGCTCGGCCTTTTCGGAAATTCCACCAATGTTGATAAAATCGAGAGAGAATCCGGCTTTGTGAACGGACTTGAGATCTCCGGAAGATGGTCGGATGAAAATGAATTCGAAAAGCTTCTGGAGTCTTCGGATGCCGTTTACCTGTACGCGCGGCCCGAGCGCCACTATGAGCTCGTGAAGAAAGCGCTCCTATCCGGCTGCCATGTGCTCTGCGAGACACCCCTGGCGCTGAAAAAGGAGGATTGCGCGGAGCTTCTCTCTCTTGCCGAAAGCACACACCTTGTGCTCATGGAAGCCTTAAAAACGGCCTTTTCGACGGCCTACGGGCGTCTCCTGCTTCTCTTAAAAAGCGGAAAGATCGGCGAAATCGTGTCGGTGGATTCTTCGTGCACGAGCATGGAGGACTTTGAAGGCATGACTCCGGAGGAGCTAAAGTCCCGCTTCGGCAGTATTGCGGACTGGGGACCGACGGGCATGCTTCCCGTCTTCCAGATCCTCGGTACGGATTACGAAGAGAAACGGGTGTGCTCGAAGATGCATCCTTCGGGGAACGGGCTGGACCTCTTCAGCCGCATTGACTTTATCTATGACAGCGCCGTCGCCTCGGTGAAGGTCGGAAAAGGCGCGAAATCCGAAGGCGAGCTGGTCGTTTCGGGGACAAAGGGCTATGCCTACGTGCCGGCCCCCTGGTGGAAGACGGACTTCTTTGAGATACGCTACGAGAATCCGGCGGAGAACCAGCGGTACTTTTACCAGCTGGAGGGAGAGGGCATCCGCAACATGCTTGCCGTATTTTTCCAGGCGGCTGTCCACGGCATGCGCTATCAGGCGATTGACGCCCGGGTCACTGAGGGCATATCGTCCGTCATCGGCGATTTCTATGAAGGAAAGGATCTTAGGGTCCTCGGGGGCGGAAAATGATGGAGCTCCAAAAAAAAGCATATGCCAAAATTAATTTAAGCCTGGATGTTCTCGGGAAACGCCCCGACGGTTATCACGAGGTCCGGATGATCATGCAGCAGCTGGAGCTTTCGGACAGGATACGGGTCGAAAGGACAGAAAAACCCGGCTTCCGGCTGGTATCCTCCGTTCCGGGACTTCCGACGGACGAGAAAAACCTGATGGTGCGCGCTGCGCGCCTGATGTTTGAAAAATTTTCGCTTCCGGGCGGGCTTGATATGGAACTTGAGAAGAATATCCCGGTTGCCGCGGGACTTGCCGGCGGGTCTTCCGATGCTGCGGCGGTCATCTGTTCGGTAAACGAGCTTTTCGGACTCGGACTTTCTCTTGGAAAGCTGCAGGAGATCGGCGTCCTGATTGGCGCGGACGTACCCTACTGCATCCTCGGCGGGACGGCTCTCTCGGAAGGGATCGGCGAGCGGCTCACGGTGCTTCCGCCCTGTCCGCCCTGTGAAGTTCTTCTCTGCAAGCCGCCCTTTGGCGCGTCGACTGCCGAAATCTACAAAGCCTTCGACAGCCTTCCGAGTCCCTTCCACCCGCAGGTCGATGCGGGCGTTTCGGCGCTTCGTAAAAGGAACCTGAGAGACCTTCTTCCCGCGGTCGGGAACAGCCTCGAGGAAGTGACGGCCGGGAAGCTACCGGTAATTCCGGAGATAGAAAAGATCATGCTTGAAGAAGGGGCGCTTGTAGCCTGCATGAGCGGCAGCGGACCGACCGTCTTCGGGCTGTATGAAGATGAAAAAGCTGCCGGAAAGGCCGGGGAGAGGCTGAAGAGCCTCTGGCCCGACTGCTTTACTGCGGTCACTTCGCCGCGGCAAGAGTCCGGCTTTTGAATAAAGCTTATGAACAGGCTGAAAGGAAATGGTTGTTATATGGAAACATTACTGGTACTTTTCGGCGGTCAGTCGTCGGAACACGATATTTCATGCATGTCCGTGCAGACAGTGCTGCGGGCGATTGACCCTGAAAAATATAATACGGTGCTTGTAGGCATCACGAAACAGGGGCACTGGCTCTATGTCGAAGACGCTTCACTCATCCGGGAGAATGCCTGGGAGAAGGGGACGGTATCCGCGGTGCTCTCGCCGGACGCGAAGGAGCATGCCCTGTACCTGATGCAGGACGGCGCGCTTATCCGGAAAATACAGATCGATATCGCGTTTCCGGTGCTGCACGGACTGTACGGAGAGGATGGGACGGTGCAGGGAATCTTCGAACTGATGCGGATTCCCTATGTCGGTCCGGGTGTCCTTTCGTGCGCGGTGAGTATGGACAAGCTGTATACAAAGACCATTGTGGAGGCAGCCGGCATCCGGCAGGCAAAATACGTCGGAATCTTCCGGCGGGAGCTTGCGGATATGGACAAGGCTGTAGAAAAGGTCGAAGAAGCCCTGGAATACCCCGTGTTTGTCAAACCAAGCTCTGCAGGCTCTTCCAAAGGCGTGACAAAGGCTTCCGACAGGGAAGCACTCAAAAAAGCGCTTCTGGAAGCCGGCCGGCATGATTTTAAAATCCTTGTTGAGGAAACCATTGTCGGAAGAGAACTGGAATGCGCGGTGTACTCTTCGAAAGACGAGGTACTGGTTTCCGGAGTCGGCGAAATTGTCGCCGGAGCGGAATTCTATGATTTTGACGCAAAATACAACAGCTCCGAATCACGCACCGAGACCTGTCCGGTGCTTCCGGCGGGCGTCGAAGAGGAAATTCAGCGCGACGCGAAGGCGGTGTTCGAGGCTGTCGACGCTTACGGACTTTCGCGCGTGGATTTCTTCCTGGACGACAAAGGGGTTGTCTTTAACGAAATCAATTCCATTCCGGGATTTACCGCGATCAGTATGTATCCGATGCTCTTTCAGCAGAAGGGAATCCCGGTGCAGAAGCTTGTACAGATGCTGATTGATTCCGCCGGGGAGCGCATCGAGCGAACCCTTTATTGAGGAGCTGTAAAATGGAAAATTATTCGGATGCGCCCATCGGTGTTTTTGATTCGGGCCTCGGCGGCCTGACGGTGATGCGCGAAATCATGCGCTGCCTGCCGGACGAGAATATCATTTACTTCGGCGATACGGCGCGCGTGCCCTACGGAAGCAAGTCACGGGATACGATTATCCATTATGTGGAGCAGATCCTGCATTATCTGGAGGAACAGGAAGTCAAGGCGATCGTGGTTGCCTGCGGAACGGCCTCTGCCTATGCGCTTGAAGCCGTGCGCCACAAGGTTTCCGTGCCGATTCTGGGCGTTGTCCGCCCCGGCGTCAGGGCGGCCGCAGCCATCACAAAGAACGGAAAGATCGGCGTAATCGGAACCGAAGCCTCCGTGAAATCCGGCCTTTACGAGAGCCTGCTTCATAAAATCAATCCGGAACTGAAGGTCTGCAGCGTCGCATGCCCGCTGTTTGTACCGCTTGTCGAGGAAGGCCTGTGGCGGGACGAGATTACGACGCTTGTAGCAAAACGCTACCTGACAAGTCTGAAGGAAGCCGGGGTGGACACGCTGATCATGGGCTGCACACATTATCCGCTTCTTGAGGAAACCATCCGGGAAGTCATGGGAAGCGAAGTGAGGCTTGTCAATATCGGCGTGGAGACGGCAAAGGTGCTTTCCAGGATCCTTTCCGAGAGAGGAATCACGAAAAAAACACTCGATGCGCCGCCGGTGTACCGCTTTTCGTCAAGCGACGCGCCGGAGAAGCTCTGCCGTTTCGGGGAGTACGCGCTGTCCATGACCATACCGGAAGCCGTAAGGATTTCGATTGAAGATTATTGACGCGGAACATTTTTCAGAGTATAATAAAAATTCAGTATTTATAATAGTCGGAGGAATAGTTTATGCCTTGGTGGGGATGGCTGATCATCGGAATCGTTGTTTTCCTGATCGCTTTACTTGTAACGCTGTTTATCGTCGGAAGAAAAATGCAGAAAAAGCAGGCCGATGCCGAAAAGCAGATGGATGCGATGAAGCAGCAGGTTTCGATTCTGGTTATCGATAAACAGAAAAAGAGAATGATCGATTCGGGACTTCCGGACGCTGTCATCGAGCAGACGCCGAAGTATTCCAGGAGACTGAAGGTTCCGGTTGTGCGCGCCAAGATCGGTCCGAGAGTAATGAACCTGATCGCGGATGCCAAGGTCTTTGAGGTTCTCCCGGTTAAGAAGACCTGCACCGTTATGATCAGCGGCATTTATATCACGGAAATCAAGTCCGTGCGCGGCGGATCGGTGCCGAAGCTTCCCGAGAAGAAGGGCTTTATGACCAAGCTTCGGAATAAAGCTCAGGACTTTATGAAAAAGAATAAGCAGGGTGCATAAGACGGAACCGGTCCGTTAAGGGTTTAGAGGCTGCCTGTTTTCATGATGGAACATGAAAGGGCGGCCTTTTTTGAAAAAACAGAACAGGCAGGCTGAAAATGAAAAACATTTACGAAGACCTTTCCAGGGAAGAACTGCAGCGCAAATGCGAAGAACTGCATAAAGAATACGTATCATATAAGGAGCTGGGGCTCAGGCTGGATATTTCACGCGGAAAACCTTCTCATGAGCAGCTGATGCTGTCCATGCCGATGCTCGATACCTTGCATTCCGATATGGATTACTTGAGCGAAGAAGGCATCGATACGCGAAACTACGGCGCGCTGACCGGGCTTTCGGAAGCAAAGCGCCTGATGGCGGATGTGATGGAGACGCGTCCGGAGAACGTGATTATCTTCTGCGATTCCAGTCTGAACATCATGTACGACCTGATTACAAAGAGCATGACGCACGGTGTCATGGGCTCCACTCCCTGGTACCGGCTCCCCGAGGTGAAATTCCTCTGCCCGGTTCCGGGTTATGACAGACATTTCGCCATTACGGAATACTTCGGGATCAAGATGATCAATATTCCGATGCTCGAAGACGGCCCGGACATGGAGCTTGTTGAGAAATATGTCTCGGAGGATCCGCTGGTCAAGGGAATCTGGTGCGTGCCGAAGTATTCGAATCCGACCGGAACCGTATACTCTGAAGAGGTGTGCTTCCGCTTCGCACGGCTGAAGCCCGCGGCGGAGGATTTCCGGATCTACTGGGACAACGCATACAATGTGCACCATCTGGATATCAGCCGTCCGCGCGTCATTCCGGAGCTGATCGAAGAGTGCTGTCTCGCGGGGAATCCGGACATGGTCTATAAGTTCGCGTCTTTCAGCAAGATTTCCTTTGCCGGAAGCTCGATCGCGGCGCTTGCCACATCCGAGGCGAACGTGAAGGACGTCATCAGCCAGATGAAGATCCAGACCATCGGCCACAATAAGATTAACCAGCTGAGGCATGTGCGCTTCTTTGTCGACCGCATCGGCGTCATGAACCATATGAGAAAGCACGCCGCCATTTTAAGGCCGAAGTTTGAAGCGGTGCAGGAAGTGCTTAAGGAAGAACTCGGCGGTACGGGGCTCGGCACCTGGACGGATCCGGAAGGTGGTTATTTTGTTTCCTTCGACACGCTTCCCGGATGCGCGAAGAAGACGGTCAGGATGATGAAGGAGGCCGGCGTGGTGCTGACGGGTGCCGGCGCGACTTTCCCTTACGGGATCGACCCCGAGGACAAGAATATCCGTCTCGCCCCGACCTATGCGGAGCTTGATGAAATCAGGCAGGCGCTTAAGATTTTCAGCTGTGTGGTAAAGCTGGTCAGCATTGAGAAAATGCTTGAAGAAAAGTAAACGGAGAAATAGTCAAAAATGGCTGAAGACAATAAAAACAATCAGGACGAATACGAAAAAGTATGTTATGTGTGCAGACGCTCTGAATCCAAGGCGGGTCCGATGGTTCGGATGCCGGGCGGGATCTGCATGTGCCAGGACTGCCTGCAGAAGAGCTTTGACGCCGCGATTACCATGACCGGCGGTGATTTTTCGAAGCTGATGCCGCAGGACGGCGCGGGAAACCTTCCTGCATCGCCCGAAAACGGGACCGGGAGCACTGCCGATGAAGACGGTACGGACAGCAGGAACTCCGGAAACGGCTTCCCGGGGATGAATTCTCCTTTCGGTTTTTCCATGGTCATGACGCCCGAGGAAATCCAGTCGATGCTCGGAAGAAGACCGATGCCGAAGTCCGTCAAAAAAACGGAGAATTCGGAAGCTCCGAAGATCGACATGAAGAAGATGCCCGCACCGCACCGGATCTCGGAAATGCTTTCGGAGTATGTCGTAGGTCAGGACCATGCGAAAAAATCGATCTCCGTCGCAGTTTACAATCATTATAAACGGCTGGCAAACGCAGACAAGGACGTGGAGATCGAAAAGTCCAATATGCTGATGATCGGACCCACCGGTTCCGGCAAAACCTTCCTCGTGAAGACGCTCGCGCGGCTTCTGGATGTGCCGCTGGCGATCGCGGATGCGACAGCACTGACGGAAGCCGGCTATATCGGCGATGATATTGAATCGGTGGTGACGAAACTCCTCGCGGCGGCGGACAATGACGTGGCACGCGCGGAACAGGGGATTATTTATATCGACGAGATCGACAAGCTTGCCAGAAAAAGAAATGCCACGCAGCGGGACGTTTCCGGCGAATCGGTTCAGCAGGGCCTGCTGAAGCTTCTGGAAGGCGCCGAGATCGAGGTGCCGGTCGGCGCGAATTCCAAGAATGCGATGGTCCCCCTCGAGACAGTCAATACGAAAAACATCCTGTTTATCTGCGGAGGCGCTTTCCCGGATCTGGAGGAAATCATCAAGGAAAGGTTGAACGAGAAGTCTTCGATGGGCTTCAACGCCGATCTGAAGGATAAATACGACAAAGAAAAGGATATCCTGAAGTATGTAGAGACCGAGGATATCCGCAGATTCGGTATGATTCCGGAATTTATCGGCCGTCTGCCGGTGGTGTTCACCCTGACGCCGATGGATAAGGACATGCTTATAAGGGTGTTAAAGGAGCCGAAGAACGCGATTATCAAACAGTATCAGAAGCTTCTTGAAATGGATGAGGTGAAGCTTGAGTTTACGGACGATGCCTACGAAGCCATCGCCGAAAAAGCACTGAAGCGCGATACCGGAGCGAGAGCACTCCGCTCAGTGATCGAGAATTTCATGCTGGATATCATGTTCGAGATCCCGAAGGATCCGAATATCGGAACCGTAACGATTACCAGGGACTATATTGAAGGAACCGGCGGACCCGTGATCGGCATGCGCGGGTAGAAAGGAGTAGGAATGCATCATCTTGTAATTCATCCCGGTGTGAAGGGCGCACGGATTGAAAAAGAAGTTTACGGCAATTTCTCCGAGCATCTCGGCCGCTGCATCTACGGCGGCGTCTATGTCGGAGAGAATTCGGAAATTCCGAATGTAAACGGCATGCGCACGGATGTC
>CAMVNR010000044.1 GCA_947168905.1 uncultured Lachnospiraceae bacterium | reverse complement strand
CCAGGCCGATCTCGACATGGTATTCGCTCTCCAGACGGAATTTCAGCACATCGAATTGCAGCACGCCGACCGCGCCGACGATAATCTCCTCCATGCCGGCGTTGACCTCCTTGAAGATCTGGACAGCGCCCTCAAGCGCGATCTGATAGATTCCCTTGGTGAAAGCTTTCCTTTTCATCGTGTCCACCTGGCGCACCCGGGCGAAGTGATCCGGTGCAAAGGTGGGAATGTTTCCGAAGGTGAAACGCTTCCCGGCGCCTAAGATGGTATCGCCGATGTGGAAAATCCCCGGATCGAAGATACCGATAATATCGCCGGCATAGGCTTCCTCAACGATTTTCCGCTCCTCCGCCATCATCTGCTGCGGCTGTGTGAGCCTTAAGTTTCTCTCGCCCTGCATATGGTACACTTCCATGCCCGCTTCGAATTTGCCGGAGACAATACGCATGAAAGCAATTCTGTCGCGGTGGGCCTTGTTCATATTCGCCTGAATTTTGAACACGAAAGCCGAGAACTGGTCGTCATAAGGAGAAATAACTCCTTCGGAGCTCTCTCTTGCCAGCGGCTCATAGGTCATTTTGAGGAAATGCTCAAGGAAATTCTGCACGCCGAAATTGGTCAGCGCGGATCCGAAGAACACGGGGCTCTGAAGTCCCGCCGAAACCTTCTCCTGATCAAATTCGTCACATGCCCCGTCAAGAAGCTCCAGATCTTCTGAAAGCTTTTCCGCCGCCGCGTCTCCGATCACGGAAGACGCCTTCTCCATCGGCACCTCTTCCGTATCAAGCACATGCTGTCCGCTTTTTTCGGCCGTGAATTTTGTGATATTTCCCGTCGTCCTGTCGTATACGCCCTGGAAGGACTTTCCCGAACCAATCGGCCAGGTGATGGGGCAGGTTCTGATTCCGAGGATGCGTTCGATCTCATCCATCAGCTCAAAGGGATCGTTGATTTCACGGTCCATTTTGTTGATGAATGTAAAAATCGGGATGTGTCTGAGTACACAGACCTTGAAAAGCTTGATGGTCTGCGGCTCGACTCCCTTCGCGCCGTCGATCACCATGACCGCGGAATCGGCCGCCATCAGCGTCCGGTAGGTATCCTCCGAGAAATCCTGGTGACCGGGCGTATCCAGAATGTTGATGCAGTAGCCTTCATATTCAAACTGCAGCACGGAACTCGTCACCGAGATTCCTCTCTGCTTCTCAATCTCCATCCAGTCCGAGACCGCATGCTTCGCGGTTTTTCTGGCCTTGACGGATCCAGCCGTATTGATTGCGCCGCCGTACAGCAGAAACTTTTCTGTCAGCGTCGTCTTGCCGGCATCCGGATGGCTGATAATCGCAAAAGTCCGGCGCCGTTTGATTTCATTGTCATATTTTCCCATGGATAAGTCTTTTCCTTTTCTGTTGTTTTCCTGATAACGGACATTCTCCCTGTCACGAGAGCTGTCCTCCCGCTCCGACTGTTCTTTCCTTCTTCTTTTTTAGGGCGGACCGGTCCGGGCGGGGTTCAGGGACTTTCAGAGATGGTCCTCCGGGAAAGCTGTCTTTCGTAAATTTTTGACCAGGGTCTCAATGACGCCGTCCTCAAAGGGTACGCTGAGTCCGACCTCGCGAAGCTCCTCGCGGTAGAATTTCTTCGCTGAAAGCCTGCAGAGCTTCAGATAGGATTCCCAGGCCGCCCGGTAATCGGCGTCCATCTTCACCTTGTACTGCATCGCACAAACAGAGGCAAGCACATAGTCGATGTAATAGAAGGGCGAGCCGAAAATATGTCCCTGCCGCTGCCACCAACCGCCTTCGCCGAAGAAGGGGTCTCCGTCAAAATCCATTTCGGGACGGTATACTTTTTCAAGTTCTTTCCAGACCTGTTTTCTTTCGGCCGGCGTCATTTCGGGCTTCGCATAGATGATGTGCTGGAACTCGTCGACCATGCATCCGTAGGGAAGGAATACGCAGGAATCCTCGAAATGCATTGTCCGGTAATCGTCGGCCCGTCTGCCGAAGAAGCGGTCCATATATCCGTAGGTAAAATACTCCATCGACATCGAATGGATTTCGGCGGTCTCCATCGTAATGTCACGGTGCTCCGCGATTTTTTCGTCCCGCACAAGATAGCCCTGGAACGCATGGCCGCATTCATGGGTAATAACGTCCACGTCCGCCGAAGTACCGTTGAAATTAGCAAAAACAAAGGGCGATTTATACTTCGGAATATAGGTCATATATCCGCCCTGTTCCTTCGTCGGACGGCCGAGGACATCGAAAAGCTCGTTCTGCATCATGAAGTCCATAAACTCGCCGGTCTCCGGCGCGAGCGCGCGGTACATGTCCCTGCCCGCCTCGAGGATCTCCTGCGGCGTTCCGACAGGCTTCGGGTTTCCTTCCGGGAAATACATTCCGCTGTCATAGTATTTCAGCTCCGTAAGCCCCATCCGGTTTCTTCGTTTTTCCGAAAGCTCCGACACGAAAGGCACGAAGGATTCCTTCACCTGTTTTCTGAAATTCTCGACCATCGCACGGTCGTAGTCGTTCCGGTTCATGCGGTAGTAGCCGAGCTCGATATAGTTTTCGTAGCCCATCGCATGCGCCATGTCGGTGCGTACCCTGACCATACGGTCATAGATTTCATCGATTTCGTCCGTCACGCTCATAAACCAGGCACTGACAGCCTGCCAGGCGGCTTTTCTGAGCGCACGATCCCCGGACGTCTGGTAGACGCGCATCTTCGTCAGATTGCAGGTCTCGCCGTTAAATTCAATCTTCGCAGTCGCAATCAGCTTCGAGTAGCGGGTCGAAAGCGCATTCTCCTCCTGCATAAAGGGAATAATCTTCGGATCAAAGGCTTTCATGGCGACTTCAATGTTTTTGAACATCACCTGACCGGTCGTCTCTGCCATCTCCTCCCGGTAAGGAGACCCGTAAAGCGCTCTTTTATACGCCATGTCCGCATCCTGCAGAAGAGGCAGATTCTCATCGTAAAAATCATTTTCCTTCTCGTAAAATTCGTCCGTCGTATCGATGGAATGGCGGATCTGGGCAATTGTGATGTTGGAAAAAAGCTCCTCATAAAGCGCCGTATACTCTTCATGCACCTTAAGAAGCTCCCCGCCGCTTTGTACCCCGGCGATTTTCGCAATCAGCTTTTCAAGCGCAGCCTTTGCTTTTTCCACATCCACCCGTACATAGGGCATTTCACTGAATTTCATCAATGATCTCCTCTCATTTCAGAATTAAGGTCTTTTTTCGCAAAATACAGACAATACAACTTATATATCATACCACATCATGTAGTTTTCTGTAAAGTATTTCTTCTGTCTTCCGAAACGTCCGTAAAAAAACAGGCTTTGTTTTCACCGCATTCCGCGAAAAAAACAAAGCCTGTCCTTCAGTACCTATTCAAAGGCTCAGCGCCTTTTTCGAAACGTTTCTTCAGTCCTCCCGTCCGTCGCAGTATTTTTTATGAATCGCTTCCACTTCCGGATTGATCTCGCAGTTTTCAAAGAGGAAAGAATCCATCAGTTCATCGATGTCCGCCTTCGTCAGGCCCTTAAAGAGATTCAGGTATACATGCTGCAGCAGGGGATCCACATAGATATCCGCAATCGTCTTCGGGAAATATTCGATATGCTGGAACCAGTCAAATCCGGGAAGAATCGGCTCGAAGAGCTCCTGAACCGCATCCTGCAGGTTCTTGATACCTTCCTCGACTTTCAGCGCCGCCTGATTCTCGCTCTTCGAGAAGTACGAGCTCTTCAGCTTCCTGTAAGGCTCGATGAATTTCAGGTAGCTGCAGTCCTTCCGGCAGTGCACAAGCGCGTAGGGGCTGACCATCTTCAGGCTCCAGCTCGTCCAGTGAATGCCTTCCTTTTTGAAGATATCAAGCTGTCCGTCTCCGAGAGAGAATTCGCTCACCCACAGCGGTACATTGTACTTGGTCACATAGTCCCACCACTCGCTGTCGTAGAATTCCTCGTTCAGCAGCCGGTAATATTCATCACTGAATTTCTCAACCTCCGGATGACGGCGCAGCACAAAGGAATAGTTGTGGCTCGAGTAGATCATGTTCGGGCCATAGGGCGGATCCATGCCGACAAACCTGCGGCTGAAATCATCTCCCTCAATCGCAATGATGTGCTTCGGGTCGATCGCCCGGATCGCATTGTAGAGGTCATGATACAGCGAATTCATTGCCTCCCAGTCTGACACATACGGCAGCGGCATCCGGTTGTACTGATTGTTGGTTGTCGGCTCGTTCAGAAGATCGTAAGCCGCTACGACCGCCCGGTCCTTGTAACGCGCTGCCAGCTGTTCCCAGAGTGCAATCACCCGGTCTCTGAAGTGCTTCGTACGCCAAAGAAGCGCCGTACGCATATTGTTGTCGCTGTGCCAGTCACAGTTCTGATGTCCCTGGGCAGCATGCAGGTCGATGATGACATAGATGCCGTATTTCTCGCACCAGTCCATGACCTTGTCCATTCTCCGGAAACCTTCCTCCTTATAGACGAAGGGATTCATGTCGTCCTCGAAATGCCGGTAGTTGATCGGGAAGCGGAGTACGTTGATGCCGACCGAAGCCATATAGGCCACGTCCTCCTCCCGGAAGAAGCGGTCGAGCAGGCTTTCAAAGAAATATTCCCCCAGCTCTTTTCCAAGAATTTCCTTCGCATAATAGCGAAGCCGGTGTTCCACCCCCGGGAAGCCGTCCATGAAATCTTCCATGTTCATCCAGGCGCCGATATTCGTCCCGCGAAGAACTACCTTCTTTCCGCTCTCCGTTACAATATCACGCCCTTTTGTCTGCAAAAACTCCATAATATTTCTCCTTTTGTCAGTTTCTGCCGCAGACAGAATCCGTCCCTTCACGGCAGGTTATAAATCACATGTCTTGATAAAGACACTGCCACTACTGCAAAAGATCCGAAAGCACCTTTTCCCGGATCAATGAGACATTGACGGAACGGACTTTCTCACGAAGCGGAAGGACTTCTCTCGGAGAGACGGACAATTCGTCGATGCCGATGGCCAGGAAAAATCCGGTCAGATCAGGATCCGCGCCCATTTCGCCGCAGATGCCGATTCGTATGCCGTTCTTATGCGCATTATCGCAGGCCGTCTTCACAAGTCTCAGCACGGCCGGATGATGCGGATCGAAGAAGCGTTCAAGGTCCGGATTCTGTCTGTCGCAGGCAAGCGTATACTGCGTCAGGTCGTTCGTTCCGCAGGAAAAGAAATCTACTTCCTTCGCCAGCCGGTCGCTCATAACCGCTGCCGCAGGCGTCTCGATCATGATGCCGATTTTTACATCCGGACTGTAGGGAATGCCTTCCCTCTCCAGTTCTCTGCAGATGTCGCTGCACATTTCCTTTGCTTCCCGGACTTCAAAGACGCTTGAAACCATCGGGAACATAATCCCGAGTTTTCCGAAAACAGAAGCCCTGAAAAGCGCCCGAAGCTGGGTACGGAAGATCTCCGGCCGGTTCAGGCAGGCACGGAGCGCCCGGTTTCCGAGCGCCGGATTTTCTTCCTCCGGCAGCCCAAAATACCCGATCTTCTTGTCCGAGCCAACATCCAGCGTACGGATCAGGACTTCCTTTCCGTCCATATCCGAAAGCACCTTTTTATAGGCTTCAAACTGGTCATCCTCCGTCGGATAATCCGTGCGGTTCAGATACAGGAATTCGGAGCGGAACAGCCCGATGCCGCCCGCGTCATTCTGAAGAACGGAAGGCACATCGTCCAAAGAGCCGATATTGCAGAGGATATTGATCCTCTGGCCGTCAGCCGTCTCATTCGGCTGTCCTTTCAGCTTTTCAAGCATTTCTTCAGTGACTTGTATACCATTCATATAGTAATTTCCCATGTCTTCTTCTGTTCCTCAAGCTTCTCCATGAGGACCTTCCGGGTGCGTTCATCGGCTTCCACCGTCACTTCCCCGGCTGAACCGTCGATCACTGCCTCGCATCCTTCGTATTCCGGCTTCATCTGCTCTCCCACACCGATCACGGCCGGAATCCCCATATTCCGGGCCAGGATAGCGGTATGGCCTAAGCCGGAACCGCCCCCTGTCACAATGCCGAGAATTTTGCTTCTGTCAAGCAGTGCCAGTTCGCTCGGCGCAAGCTCGTCTGCCGAGAGTATGGCCGGCGCTGGGATATTCATGCTGCCCTGTTCACCGCCGGACAGAATCCGGACAATCCGGGAAGATATATCCCGGACATCTGCGGCCCGCGCCTGAAAATATGCGTTTTCCATCGCGGCAAACTTTTCCGAAAGCTCCCTCGCCGTATCGGCGACAGCAGTCTCCGCATCGAGCCCATCTCTGATCCGGCCCCGGATGGCTTTCTCATAGTCCGGATCCTTCGTCATCAGCCTATGCGCCTCAAAAAGCGCCGCTACCTCTTTTCTTCCTTCCTTCCGGGCGTTTTCGGTCAGTTCTCCGAGCTCTCCGATCGCCTGTTCCTGCGCTTTCCTGAAGAGTTCCCACTCCTCTTCGGGACTTACAATCCGGCGGGGTGCCTTCTTTTTTTCGGAGCGCCGGAAATAATACAAGGGTCCGACGGCGATGCCCTTTGATACGCCTTTCCCATGAATGGAAATCATATCCTTTCTTCCCCTCCGGTATTCAACAGCAATTTCATCCTGCTGCATTTTCCTCAATTATACCAGAGGAGACGGGCAAATGCAACCGTCCGCATTGATCTTTCTGCAGAGAAGTGGTATAATGCGGGATACCGGGCGGCGAGGGACGCCGGGGCAGGTACCTTTGCTTCTTCCCTCCTGCACCATACACAGTAAAATCAGTAAGGAAAATTATAAATGGAATTTACGTATCAGGAAGCGCGCCGGAGCGGCATGCGCTGCTACAGAGACAAAATTGCCCGCGGAGAATATCCGTATCTGCAGGTGCTCGATGAAATTACGCGCCACTCAGGCGTTATCTCCGAGCAGTACCTCGGCATTCAGGAAATCCCGACGGAAATGATCGTCGGTACCTATGCGGCCGGACGGCATACCGCCTTTGCCGCCAATTTCATGCCGCTGATGGCAGAAGCAACCGAATTTGCGGGCAAATACCGGCGCCTCGTTGCCGCACATGAGGAGGAAGGCATCCATGACCCCGTGAAGGTTTACGAATACCTGCACCGCTATTATGTTGTCGAAGGAAACAAGCGGGTCAGCGTGTTGAAATTCTTCGGTTCGCCTTCGGTCACCGCGGAAGTGACGCGAATGATTCCTGCCAGGTCCGATGACCTGGAGATCCGTGTATATTTTGAATTCCTTGAATTTTACAAAATCGTCCCGGTGAACTATCTCGTGTTCTCCCAGTCCGGCGATTATCAGGAATTTCTCGAACTCTCGGGATTCTCTTCGGATTCTCTTCCGAATGAAGACGACCTGAAAGATATGCACGCCTCCTATCTGCGTTTTCAGAATGCCTACCGGGCGCTGGGCGGCAGCAGGCTGAACAATCTTACCGACAGCGACGCCTATCTCATCTACCTGAAAATCTACGGCTACAGGGAGACGCTTCCCAGCGTTCCGGAAGAAATCCGGAAAAATCTGGAAATGATCTGGGACGAGTTTGAGATCCGTACGAAGGACGAAGCGGTCAGTCTGGTAACAGATACCGACGAAGGCTCAAAAAAGAGTATTTTCGAACGACTCTTTGCCTTCGAGAAGCAGCTGAAGATTGCCTTCATCTACGAAGGCACCCCCGAAACACTCAGCTGGACCTACAATCACGAACTCGGCAGGCAGCATATCAATGAAGTCTTCGGAGACAGGATCCTTACCCGGATCTATGAGAACGCCGACAGCGAGGAAGCGGCAGATGCGCTGATCAGCCAGGCTGTCCAGGACGGCGCGGACATTATCTTCGTCACCTCCGCCCGTTTCCTTGACGCCTCCTTAAAGGCGGCGGTCGCCTCTCCGAATGTCAAGATTCTCTGCTGCGCCCTGAATTTCGCACACCGGTATATCCGTACCTATTATGCCCGCACCTATGAGGCAAAGTTTATTTCCGGAATCATCGCGGGAGCGATGGCGGACAATAATAAGATCGGATATCTTTCCTTCTGTCCTTCAGGCGCCGCGATCACAAATGTCAACGCCTTTGCCAACGGTGTGCGCCTTACGAACCCTCGTGCGAAGGTCCACGTCGTCTGGACCGGCGAGATCGGCGCAAATCCGGAAGAAACCTTCTGGAACGAAGGCATCAGCATTATCTCCGGACGCGAAATTATCGCGCCGGTCAATGAATATGCCCGCGACTTCGGCCTGTACCGCTATACGGAAGAGCATGAGGTCGAAAGCCTGGCCATGACCCTCTGCAACTGGGGCGTCGTCTATCAAAGGATCATTGAAAGCATTCAGAACGGCAGCTGGGAGGATGTAGACAGAAGAAGCGACCGGCGTGCCCTCAACTATTTCTGGGGTCTCAATGCGGAAGCAATTGAAATCCTCATTAACAACCGCGTTCCGGACGGTGTTGCCCGCCTGGCCCGTTTCCTTGCCGCGAGCCTGAAAAACGGCTCAATGACGCCCTTCTACGGAATTCTCCGTTCCCAGACGGGCATCATCCAGGCCGACGAAAAGGGATCGATGACCATGAAGGATCTCACAAGCATGGACTGGCTGCTCGATAATGTTGTCGGGCACATTCCTGCGATCGAAGAGCTTTGCCCGGAAGCCCGCTCACTGATGCTCGTCCAGGGTGTCCGCAAAAAAGCGCAGGATGGAGGAACGGCATGAAAATCCTGATCGTCGCGGACCATGAATCACGCAAAATCTGGGACTTCTACGAAGCCGGCATGCTGAACAAGTATGACCTGATCCTCTCCGCGGGTGATCTGCACCCGAATTACATGTCCTTTCTGGCGACCATGTGCCGGACAGAGGTTCTCTATATCCACGGCAATCATGACGACTGCTACAGGGAAACGCCGCCCGAAGGCTGCATCTGCATCGACGGACATGTAGTTAATTACCGCGGCCTTCGTATCTTCGGACTCGGCGGCTCGATGCGCTATAAAGACGGCGTCAATATGTATACGCCGAAAGAAATGAAACACAGGATCGGAAAAGCCCGTCGGGAGCTTTATCAGAACGGAGGCTTCGATATCCTGCTCGCCCATGCGCCGGCCGCCGGCCTGAATGACAGCAGCGACCTTCCGCACCGCGGATTCAGCGAGTTTCTGGAGCTGATCGACAAATATCACCCCCGCTACTTCATTCACGGGCACAACCATAAAGAATATTCCTCCGGTTTCAAGCGCGAAGACAACTATCACGGAACCATCGTTATCAATGCCTGGGAGACCTATGAGCTTGATTTCCCGGATGAATGGCTTGTTAAATCGAACCGAAGAGCAGAGCACCGTTTCAGGAGCCTGCAGAAAAAGCAATTAAAAAGCCGCTCGGATTACTGATCATCCGGGCGGCCTTTTTTGTGCCGCAGCTTATAATACTGCCTTTTTTGTTCAATCAGCGGCTGTCAGCCTTCATTGAGGGTTCCGTCATAAGCCTCCCGGAAGAAGATCTCCTGCGAGTTGATCGCCTGCTCGCCTGAGCGATCCTCTTTCCGATAGCTTCCGGACGGACGCTGGACGCGGCCCTTTACATTGTCGGCAAGCTGAAGGCTGAAAATATGATGAATTTTCTTTTTCAGAAGCTCATCCTCGATCGGCGCGGCCACTTCGACGCGCTTCAGCGTGTTTCTTGTCATCAGGTCAGCTGAGGAAATGTAGATCTTCTCGCGCTCTCCCAGACCGAAAATATAAATCCGGGCATGCTCGAGATACCGTCCGACAATACTGATGACGCGGATATTTTCCGTCAGTCCGGGCACGCCGGCCCGGATACAGTTGATTCCGCGGACCACCATATCGATTTTAACGCCCGCCTGCGAGGCCTCGACCAGTTTCAGCAGGATATCCCTGTCAGTCACGGAATTCAGCTTCAGCCCGATATAGGCTTCTCTGCCTTCCTTCGCGCAGGCGATCTCACGGTCGATCATTTCAATGACACGGTTCTGCAGGCAGTGCGGCGCGCACATGAGCTCCGTAATATCCTCCGGGATCACCTGGCTGATCAGGGCATTAAATATCTTCTCCGCCTGTTCTCCGATCTTTTCCCTGGCCGTAATGAAACAGAAATCCGTGTACAGGCGTGCGGTGCTTTCGTTATAATTGCCCGTTCCGACCTGCGTGATATACTGTTTCTTTCCTTCTTTTTCACGCGTGATCAGAAGAAGCTTCGAATGCACCTTGTACTTTCCGAGGCCGTAGAGGACATTGCATCCCGCATCCTCCAGCGTATGGGACCAGTGGATGTTGTTCTCCTCGTCAAAACGCGCCTTCAGCTCTACAAGCACATCGACTTTCTTCCCCGCCTCCGCTGCCGCAGCAAGCGCCGCTACAACCTGAGAGTTTTTCGCAAGACGGTATAAGGTCATTCTGATCGCCGTGACCGAGGGATCCTTTCCAGCTTCCAGGAGCATCCGGATGACAGGATTCATCCGTTCATAAGGATAGTAGAACAGGATATCATGTTTTTCCGCCTGGTCCATCATCGGAAGCTCATGATCAATCAGTGTTGAACGCTGAGGCTGGCGCTTTTCGTAGAAAAGGTCCGTCTCACCGGAAAGATCCGAGCGTATCAGCGACAGGAAGGAAAGATCCGAGGGCGCCTCGCAGAGGAACATCTGCGAGGTATTCAGGTTCAGCATCTCGGACAGTCTCTCGATGGTCCTTTTCTGAAGCGCGCGGCTGTATTCCAGGCGGACCGGGGACAGACGGCGGCGGGATTTGATCATCTGTTCCATCAGCTCCCTGTAGTCCAGATCCTCATCATACATACTGTCCGCATCGATATCGGCATTCCTGGTCAGCCGGATGACTGAGGCCTCCTGAATCTCGTAGCGTCTGAATACCAGCTGTAAAAAGTGCAGGACAAGATCCTCTAAAAGCAGATACTCGCGGCGGTGTCCGGGAATCTGAATCAGCCGGTTCAGGGATTTCACCGAGCAGCCGACGATGCCGATCCGGTCCTTTTCGCCTTTTCTGCGCAGTGTGCAGTACGCATACAGGCTTCTGTTCTCAAGGAAGGGGAACGGCTGGTCCTTGCTCACGATGACCGGTGAAAGCAGCGGAAGCACTTCATTTCTGAAATAGGTTTCCAGGTACGCCGCCTCGTTCTTCTCCAGCGAATCAAAATCTGTGACCCGGACCCCGAATTCACGAAGTCCCTGCAGAAGGACGCGGTATGCGGCCGCATGACGCTGAGCCAGTTTTTTCACCCGCTTGCAGACCGCCTCGATCTGCTCGGACGGACTCATAAAGGTCTTATTCTCCCGGAGGTTATTGTTCAAAAGCTTCTGGTCGTGCAGCGATCCGATGCGGACCATAAAAAATTCATCCAGGTTGGTCTGATAGATCGACAGGAAACTCAGCCGTTCGCCAAGCGGATTCTCCAGATCTTCCGCCTCTTCAAGCACCCGCTCATTAAATCTGAGCCACGAGAGTTCCCGGTTTTCGAAGCACTCCAGGCGTGCCTTCTTTGCCTTCTTTTCGCTGAGTATACTGGCCTCAGCCTGAACCTCTCCCGCTTTTTCTGCTTTCGGCTTTTCTGCTTTCGGCTTTTCTGCTTTCGGCTTTTCTGCTTTCGGTTTTTCTGCCGGCAGGACTTCCTGCGATTTCTGTTTCTTTGCCATAATTCCTCCAAAGGACGGACCCCGTCGTTTTATGCGCATAATTCCTTATTCGGACTGCACAGTATCGCTATTTTATCGCAGAAACAGTTCTTTTTCAAGACTCAACTGAAAACTTCTGAAAAAAAGACTTGATTTTTTCCCTCGACTGATATATAATACATTCGCTGTCCAAAAAACAGATGATAGCGCTGTCGCCAAATGGTAAGGCAACGGACTCTGACTCCGTCATTTTCAAGGTTCGAATCCTTGCAGCGCTGCTAAAAGCAAAGCCGGAAGAATTGTCTTCCGGCTTTTTAAGATATTTCATTTGATTTTTTTTATTTATTTCACGTACATTTCACTTGACGCTGTTATAATGCCGATGTACTGAAAAGTACATCAAGTTGATCCCCGTCACTTGATAAAAGCTTTTTCATACTCAAGCCCCGGCTCGGATTCGTCCCTGCCGGGGTCCCCTTTTTCTAAGCTTACAAAAGCCAGTTGAAAAGCTCCGCTTTCCTTCGGATCATTTCATCGATCCCGTCGATATAACGGTCTATATCCTTCACATTATCCGAGCGTTCGATTCTGCCGCCGGGAAAATTTCTCCGGGAGACCGCTCCTGCGCCGAGCGCGACGATATCCTGACACTCTTCCATGGTCATAATATTATAGAGCCCTTCGGTTCCGGGTTTCGCAAAGCCGGTGTTTTCAAGATTCCCGGCCATATTTTTCTGCCTGTACAGGTAATAGGGCAAAAGACCGGCGCTTCGGAGCTTTTCCGAACACATGCGCATGATCGTCTCCGAATTCTCCATTCGGAAGCCCTGGTATTTTTCTTTCATCAGGTTCAGTCTGGAAGAGCGTTTCACCGCGAGAGAATGCAGCGTGACGTTTTCCGGACAGAGAAGCGTGATCTCCTCTAAGGTTCTCCCGATATCCTCCTCTGTCTCCCCCGGAAGCCCGAGAATCAGGTCCATATTAATATTGTCGAAGCCGAGCGCTCTTGCAAGCGCATAAGCTTCCCTGACGTCCTCCACCGTATGTCTTCTTCCGATCAGGTCCAGCGTTTCCTGCTTCATGGTCTGCGGGTTAATGGAGATCCGGGTGACCGGATGATTCTTCAAGACCTGCAGCTTTTCCCTGTCGATGCTGTCCGGACGGCCGGCTTCCACTGTCCACTCCAGAAGATCGTCCAAAGAAAGCCTGCTTTCGATATACGAAAGGAGCCGGTCCATCATCTCCGCAGGAAGCGTTGTCGGTGTTCCCCCGCCAAAATAAATCGTTCTTAAGCGTTTCTCCCGGAAATGCTCTGCAGCAAAATCAATTTCCTTAAAGAGCGATGCAAGGTATTCCTCAAGGCGCTTCCCGTAGCGGGAAAGCGGATAGGACGTAAAGGAACAGTACAGACAGGTCGTCGGACAGAAGGGAATTCCGAGATACAGGCTGTAGGTATCTTCTCCGATGCAGCGCTGCATAAGGCTGCGCTCTCTTACCGCAATCTCCAGGGAAAGCGCCGCTTTTTCGGGCGATACCAGAAGGTCCGACTCGAGATGCCGGAGGATCTCCCCGTCCGTACAGCCCTTCTCCAGAAGCTCCATTGGTATTTTTACCGGACGCACGCCGGACAGGGTTCCCCAGGGCAGGGTTTTCCCGGTCATTTCGCTCATCATCCGGCAGAATTCTTTTTTAAATGCATTTCTGGCGCTTTTCAGGTCGGTATACGGTACGCTGAAGTTCTCTTCCCGCTCATTTTCTCCGATACATGCAGTCATCGTCCCATAGAGAAGGCCGTCCTCCTGCATCGCCGCCTCGTTGTCGAAAGAAATGCGCACAAAATCGCCCTCTTCGGCATCTTCCTCCGTATCGAATCTGGTCCAGGGGAAGTATGCCATCAGAAGGCCTCTGATGTCATGTTCAAAAAGCGTTGATTTCAGCAGAAGACGCATGTTTTTTCCTTACAGCGTATAATAAACCGGATTGTAAACCTTTTCATGGCGGATGGTCGTACAGTCCATATGCCCCGGATACACCACTGTATCATCCGGAAGCGCAAACAGCTTTTCAAGGATTGAGGAACGGATTTTTTCCGCATCCTTCTCTGTATCCACCCTCCCGTACGACTCCAGAAATAGCGTATCCCCCGAGAACAGCACCTGTTCCCGCGGAAGATAATAGGAAACGGAGCCTTCGGAATGTCCGGGAGTCTCCACAACTGCAATCGGAAGACCCGCTATTTTCAGTTTCTCTCCGTCGGAAAGAAGCCGATCGGGTGCAAGTGTCTCCGGCTCCGTATAGATGCCGGACAGATTTTTCATGGGATCAAGAAGGACCCCTGTCTCGTTTTTTCCGGCAAACACGGGGATACTGTAACGCTTCTTAAGCTCCTCCGCAGCCAGAATATGGTCAAAATGCCCGTGCGTCAACAGGATCGCTTCGGGAACGGCTCCGGTTTCCGCGATTTTTCCGGCAATTTTCTCCGGATCACCGCCCGGATCCACAATAAAGCATCCGCCGCTTCGCTCCCCGACCGCAATATAGCAGTTCGTGCCGAGCATTCCGACCTTCAGTTTGTATATCTTCATAAATCCTTTTTATTTCATCAGCCTGCCGACCGCTGGATGTCGATGACTCCGGGGATCGGATTCAGCCGTGCAATCAGTTTCTCGAGATCGCCGATACTGGAGACCTCAAAACTCATCTCGATGGTAGCCATCCCCTGCCTGTTGACACGGGAACTCGCCGTCTGTATGTCCACCTCATTTTCGGTCATCACACGGGAAATATCCGCGAAAAGACCGATCCGGTTGCTTGCGTAGATCTGAATCGATGTCGAATACTTCGCATTTCCGTCATTCTTCGTATCGCTCCAGTCGGCAGGAATCAGACGCGCTTTTTCATAGTCCGGAAGCGACATGATATTCGTGCAGTCCGTCCTGTGAATGGAGATTCCCCGGCCTCTTGTAATATAGCCGACGATTTCGTCCCCCGGAACGGGATTGCAGCAGCGGGAAAAACGGACCGACAGATCATGCAGGCCTTTTACAACAATTCCCTGGTCGTTTCTGGCCGTACGGACCTTATTCTTACTGCTCTCCTCTATGCTCCGTATGATTTCCTCATCGGTCGGAGCCGCCGTATTCTCTTTCTGATACTCCTCGAGGAGCTTTGTTACAATCTGGCCTTCCTTCAGGCCGCCCCTTCCGATCGAGGCAAGCATGCTCTCCCAGTCGGGGTAACGGTATTTATCCAGCGCTTTCTCGATATACTGAGGCTTCAGTATATCCGCGGGGTTGATTCCCTTTGCGCGGCAGTAATTCGCGACCGCGTCTTTGCCGCGGTTCAGATTGTCTTCCTTATTCTGTGCCTTGAACCACGCATTGATTTTATTCTTCGCCTGGCTTGAGCGCACGATTTTCAGCCAGTCGCGGCTGGGTCCTCTGGAGTTCTGCGAAGTCATGATCTCCACGCGGTCGCCCGACTGAAGCTTCGTCTCGATCGGGACCAGCGTCCCGTTGACCTTCGCGCCGACCATCCGGTTGCCGACTGCCGAGTGGATCGCATAGGCAAAATCAATGGTGTTTGAGCCGGCCGGAAGCGCCTTCACATCTCCTGTAGGCGTAAAAACATAGACATAGCTGTTGAACAGGTCAAAGTCGCCCTTCAGAAGGTTGACAAACTCCCTGCTGTCCGAAGTCTGCCAGTCCATGATCGACCGAAGCCAGGCGAGTTTCTGCTCGTCAGAACTGACGCCGGCACTCACCGAGCCTTTTTCCTTGTATTTCCAGTGTGCGGCGATTCCGTACTCCGCGGTCCGATGCATTTCGAATGTCCGGATCTGTATTTCAAAGGGCTTCCCGCTCGGGTCCATGACCGTCGTATGCAGCGACTGGTACATATTGGGCTTGGGCATGGCAATGTAGTCCTTGAAGCGTCCCGGCAGCGGCTTGTACATTTCGTGTACGACGCCGAGCGCCGCATAGCAGTCGATAACATTGTCGACAAGAATGCGGATAGCAAAAATATCATAGATCTGTTCGAGCGTTTTGTTCTGCTGAAGCATTTTCTTATAAATGCTGAACAGATGCTTCTGACGTCCCGAAATCTCCGCACGCAGGTTCTCCTGCTCGAGTCTTGAGGCGATTTCTTCCTTTTTGTCGGCAATAAATGATTCCCGCGCTTCATCATTCAGCGCGAGTTTATACGCGAGCTCCTCGAACACATCCGGGTGCAGGATTGCGAGCGAACGGTCGTCCAGCTCCACCTTGATCATGCTGATACCAAGGCGGGAGGCAACCGGCGAGAAGATGTCCATGGTCTCCTTCGCCTTCCGGATCTGCGTCTCTACGCTCCAGTACTGGAAGGTGCGCATGTTATGGAGCCTGTCGGCCAGCTTGACCAGAATAACCCGGATATCTTTGGCCATCGCCATAAACATTTTCCTGAGGTTCTCCGCCTGAATATCTTCCTTGTCCATTCCCCAGTCGATCTGGGTGACCTTGGTGACGCCTTCGACAAGATCCGCGATTTCGGCGCCGAATTTTGAGGAAATGTCATTATAGGTAAAGCGGGTATCCTCCACGACGTCATGCAGAAGCCCCGCGACAATACTCTCCTTGTCAAGCTCCAGCTCGGCAAGGATAATTGCCACATTCAGCGGATGAATAATGTAAGGCTCTCCGCTTTTCCTGATTTGATTTCCATGCGCCTCCTGCGCAATCCGGTAAGCTTCTTCAATCAGGGAAAGATCATCGGAGGGATGATATTTTTGGATTTCAAGTATCAGTTTGTTGTAAAGCTGTTCCGCCGAGGTATAGTCCGCCGGCTGATCAATCTCCAGTTCGTGACAGATCACATGCTGCACGAGTTCGGCATCTATCTGCTTTTTATCATTGTCGGCCATGGTCGGCTGTTCCCTCCTTTCCTTGATCATATCCGATTATTATACATTATTTCAGCTTATTCTGCAATATGACATACATACAATTTGTAAGCTTTTATGCCCCTTATATTCGTTGATTTCCGGATAAAAAGTAAAGCCGAGATCAATTTTGTTCTCTGACGAATGCAGGGCTTTCTGAAGCTCGGCTTCACCGAATTCTTCCCGGATCAGCCGGAAAAGCTCTTCCGGAGCGCCGAAATGCACCGCTTCCATGATGCCGCCAAGATCATCCTGAAGCGTCAGCCTCACAACGTTCTGCCGCTTCCCGATCACTCGCATTCCCCGGATTTTGAAATGAGCCATCGCAAAAACCGGACGCGGGTTCCCGGTCCCGAACGGCTGAAGCACCGAAAGCTCTTCGACCACTTTTTCGTTCAGTGCCCGAAGAGGGACTCTCGCGTCGATTTTGACAACGGGAGTCAGATCCCGTTCACTCAGCGTACATGCACGGTTCAGATTTTCACGCAGGGCTTCCAGATTTTCCTCCGGCAGCGACAGACCTGCCGCCATCGCATGCCCTCCAAAGCGCGATAAAAGCCCTTTTTGGGGGATCAGGCCGTCCATCATGTGATAGGCCTCAATGGAACGCCCGGAGCCTTTTAAGCCTCCTTCTGCGTCCGTAAAAACAAACACCGGACGGTGAACCTTCTCCTTGATGCGCCCCGCAATAATGCCGACGACGCTTTCATGTATCCCGTGAAGCCGGATCAGAAGAATCCTGTCGTCTCTGTAGGAAGCATTCTTCAGAATCGAAAGCGCTTCCTGTGTCCCGCGTTCTGTTTCATCTTTCCGCTGCTCATTCAGATCCCGGATTTCTTTTGCAAGTCTCCCTGCTTCCTCTCTGTCCTCTGTCTGAAGAAGAGAAAACGCGAGCTTCACATCCGAAAGCCTCCCGACCGCGTTAAATGAAGGTCCGATGACAAATCCGAGATGATAGGCCGTGAGCGCCTCCCTCGTCAGGCCGCAAGCTTCAATTAATGCGAGAAGGCCTGTCTTTTTCGTCTGATGAAGCGCGCTCAGCCCTTCCTTTACCAGAATGCGGTTCTCACCGCGAAGCGGAACGACGTCCGCAACAGTTGCGATTGCAACATACTCATACAGCGCTGTTTCCGTCTCTTTCGGAACACCGAACTCCCGGTAAAGAAGCTGGATCAGCCGAAAAGCAACCCCGGCTCCGCAGAGCTCCCTGAAAGGATACGCACAGCCCGGCTGCTTCGGATCAATCACGGCATCGGCAGGCGGCAGATGATAGCGCTTCTCTTCGTCCTGCCCTTCCTCATACTGCACTTCATGGTGATCCGTCACGATCACCGAGAGCCCGAGCGATTTCGCATAGGCGCACTCCGAAATCGCGGCAATTCCGTTATCGCAGGTCAAGATGAGGCTGCATCTGGCATTCTTCGCTTCATCAATAATTCTCTCGTTAATTCCGTAGCCTTCTCTTACCCGGTTCGGTGTAAAGAGTCTCGCCTCTCCCCCGCAGTTTCGGATTCCTTCATAGAGGATTTCCCCGGCAAAGATCCCGTCATCGTCAAAATCACTGACGATTGCGGTCTTCCCGCCTTCCCGGATGGTTTTTGCCAGGAGCCGGACGCCTTCTGCCATCCCCTTCATCAGAAGCGGATCTGCCAGCGAATCCATGCTTCCATACAGAAAGCTTTCCGCTTCTTCAATCGAGTCAATCCCGCGGTTCAGGAGGATTCTGACCACAAGCTTCGAGACATTCAGTTCATGGCTCCAGCGGTCGAAATCCGTTTTTTTCGTAAATTCTACCCATCGTTCTTTCATCCCGGTCACTCCAGTACGATTCCGCTGAAATAAAATGACGAAAGCGTTTCTTCTGTCAGATTGTTTCCCTGATAAACCTGCTTGATGCTGATCCGGGCATCCGTTATGTAGACGCTAAAGCCTTCATTCGTGAGAACCGGGTTTAAGCTTCTGCAGAATTCGAGTTTTTCTTCTTCGGATACATCCGGGTGTTCCTTCAGCCACTGAATCAGCGGCTCCATATACGCTGACAGATCCATCGTTGATGCTTCGGAACCGTCCGTAAAAACAACCGGCACCTTCCGGTAATCCACTTTCCAGCCCTCCTTGGAGTCATAATCTTCCAATGCGCTCTCGTCCGTCGAGAAGAAATGCAGCTTCGAATATGCGGAAATATCCGCTCCGGTCGCAATCTTCTCCTGATAAAGACTGATCCAGTGGTAGTCCTGTGTCCAATCGTCCGTTTTTCCTCCGTCCCGGTTTCCCACCCAGGTCATCTTCGCTGACCACCGTTCTACCGAAGGGATATTCAGAACCGGCAGAATCGTCAGGATACAGATAAGCGATGCGAGAATAGGAAGCACGATAGACAGCTTTCTGCGTCTGAAAAGCCAGACGGCAATGACCGTCAGCTCAAAAAGCACCAGCGCGAACCCGATGGTTCTTCGCGGGGTGAAGCCATACTGCCGGATCCGTAAAAACAGCGCGGTGCCCTGCAGAAAAAAAAGCGGCAGGAAGGCCGCGGGAATCCACTTCCTGACGGTTGTAAACACATTTTTTTCACTGTCTACGTCGTCGATCAGCCACACAAAGAAATGAATCACGAAGAGGGCTGTGACAACGCCGAAAATAGAGTTGGACGGAAGATGTCCAAGCCGCAGAAGACGTATGCCATAGGCGTAGCCAATCAGAATTGCGGCAATTTCGAATATCGGGAGAATAAAGCGCGTAACGGCTCTGAAAAAACGGCCGGGTTCGGAAGAATCATCCAGGACTGCAGCCATACATCCGGGGACGGTAAAGAACCCGAAGGTAAGAATCGCCATGGAAGCCAGCGCTTTCTCCGCAAAGAAATCAAAGAGAGCCGAAACAATCAGGACAAGCGCAAGCACACAGATGCCGATAATTCCGGATGCCGCAGCAACAAGCACGCAGTTTCGAAAGCTTCGCTCGGTGAAGATTTTGAACTCGCTCCCCGAGCGGCGCCAGGCAAAATATACAATCAGGACAAACAGAATGAGTCCCCATCCGATCGCGGCATACGCGATTCTGGAAGACGCATAGTCGTCGAAAACCTCTGTGCTGTACATCACCGGTCTTAATAGGAGTCCGAGAAGAACCGCAATGCCGGCAGCAAGTCCCGCCCCGATCCAGCGGCCTTTCCCTTTGAGCGCCAGCTCCGAAAGAAACACGCCAAGGAAGGCAAGCACACCGATCACCGGAATAAAAGCAAGCTCCAGCTCATCGATCATTCTGAAATCCATCAGTTCATCGACAAGGACAAACAGAACCGTCGCCGCCAGTACGCCAAGCGACAGTCTGCAGTCAGACAGAAGCCGGATGTATTCCCGGAATCGTTCAGCAATCTTTTTCATTCTCTTCTCCTTTTACGCATCTGCGGCGGGAAGTTCAAACCAGAATGTGCTTCCCTTACCGGGAGCAGTCGCAACGCCATAGGCCGCATGATGCATTTCCAATATATCCCGGGCAATCGTGAGTCCGATGCCGGTTCCCACCTGGCTGTCCCGTTTTTCACTTTCCGCACGGTAGTAACGGTCCCAGATATGCGGAAGGTCCTCTTCTTTGATTCCCCCGCCGTGGTCCGTAACCTCGATCCGCACATAGTTTCTGCCGTCCTTTCGAACTTCGGACTCCTGCACTGCGACCGTCCTGTCCTCGCCGGCATAGTTCATGGCATTTCCGATCAGGTTATAGAGCACGCGGTCCATTTCCCGGGCATCCGCGGATACAAAAAGCTCCTTCTCCGATTCATCAAACAGAAAGACAAAGCCTTCGCTGTGCTTCAGCTTGCGGATTCGGTATAAAATGCTGCTGATGCTCCGGCTGATTGAGTATACGGACATGACCGGAGTTTCCTCGGCGCTCTCCAGCCTGCTCACGAAAAGAATATCATTGATCAGATCACTCAGACGGTCGGCCTCATCAATGATAATCTGCAGGTCTTCTTCTGAATTCTCGCCCGGAAGGTCCTGCATTACTTCTGCATATCCGCGAATCATTGTAAGAGGGGTTCTCAGATCATGGCTGACATTTGCAATGATCTCATGCTGGAGGTCTTCTGTCACCTTCAATTCCCGGCTCGTATAGTTCAGTGTCTGTGACAGCTCGGAGATTTCGGAGAATTTACTGTCCGGAAAATCCACTGTGTAATCTCCTGACGCAATTTGCGCGGCTCCCCGGTTGATGTTTTCCATCGGACGGGCAATCGCCCTCGAAAGGACAATTGAAGAAAACAGGGAGAAAAGGAAAAAGGCGAACGAACCAAAAATCAGGACCCACCGGATGGAAATTGTGGTCAGACGCACCGGATACAGTTTGGTTGTGAGAAGAATCAGCCGGGAATTTCCTTCTATTTCGACGATATCCATATCCAAGATCCGGTCCGGCCGCTCCCGGTTTTCCCGTGCGAGAATGCTGTAAAGATCCGCACCTTCCGCGAAAGCTTTAAAATCGCCCTCATGCATGAAAACGCGCTGCTTTTTGCCGGATTTTTTGACATCCTGATACAGACGCCGGAGAAGCTCCTGCATCCACTCTGTCGACATGCTGCCGACAGATGCATTCTCGGAATGTGCTATGATTTTTCCGTTGGAGTCAATCAGAAACACCCGTGTATCATACCGTTCGTCGAAACGCAGCAGATCCGTATCCCCGTTCTCCCGGATTTCCTCCCGGATATCTTTCAGAATGGTTGCGGATTCGTATTTTTTGACTGCCTGG
>CAMVNR010000043.1 GCA_947168905.1 uncultured Lachnospiraceae bacterium | reverse complement strand
GCTTGTAGCACTCCGCGCGGAGCATGTTGTTGACGGAGAAGCAGGCGCCGACCTCTCTTAAAAGATCGATGTAATTCAGGTTCATCAGCCAGTCCGCGTTATTGACCATCAGCGCCCTGTCCTCACCGAAATCGATGAAGCGCTCCATCTGCTTCTTAAAGCATTCCGCATTATGGTCGATGTCTTCACGGGTCAGCATTTTACGCATGTCGGTCCGGCCCGAAGGATCGCCGATCATGGTTGTGCCGCCGCCGATTAAGGCGATCGGCTGATTGCCCGCGTCCTGCAGACGCTTCATGAGCGTCAGCGCCATGAAATGTCCCGCAGTCAGGCTGTCCGCCGTGCAGTCAAAGCCGATATAGAACCTGGCCTTTCCCGCGTTGACGAGTTCCCGGATTTCCTCCTCATCCGTTACCTGCGCGATCAGTCCGCGCTCCTTCAGTTCTTCATAGATTCCCATTTTTCTTTACCTCCTCTTATTTACGGGCAGGGGCTTTCACGGCTTTTTGAATGCTCTTTTTTTGAGCCTGAAGCCAAAATCACCGGAAGCGGCAGGAAGCCGCATTCCGGGATTGCACGCATTCGTCAAATGTCCATACGCCGGCGTATGAGCATTTTCCTCATTGCGGTCACAAAAAATCCCCCGTCCCGCATACTGGGACAGAGGACGAAATCTCTTCGTGGTACCACCTCTGTTCGGACAGTTCTCGCGATCCTGCCCCTCACGGTGTGCTGACACACACCTGACGCTGTTTCGGGCGCACCCGTCTGTCCCTACGCGGAAAATCCCTTCCACGGGATTTCCTTTCAGGAAGCGGCTCCGGAATGTATTCGGCTGATTTCCCGCTGCAGCCTTACACCGGCCGGCTGCTCTCTTCGCGTCGGGAGAAACGTCTACTTGTTTCCTTCATTGCCTTATAAACTGTAAACCGCATTATAGCACAGTTTTTGGAATTTGACAAGCGCAAAAAGAGCGCAGAAAGAGCGGGGGCTTCGCCTTGACATTTTCCCCGAACTCATATATATTAGTGTCAGAACAAAAGCCAAAGGAGGCGTATTTTTATGAGAAAAAATAATTATTCCGGCACGCAGACAGAGAAAAATCTTTTAGCTGCCTTTGCCGGTGAATCCGAAGCTCGCAACAAGTACACCTACTTCGCTTCGAAAGCGAAAAAGGAAGGCTTCGAACAGATCGCCGCAATGTTCCAGAAGACCGCGGACAACGAAAAGGAACATGCCGAAATCTGGTTCAAGGAGCTTCAGGGCATCGGAAATACAGCCGAGAACCTGGCTGCGGCCGCAGACGGAGAAAACTACGAATGGACCGATATGTACGCCGGTTTTGCGAAAACCGCCGAAGAGGAAGGCTTCCCGGAGCTGGCAGAGAAATTCCGCGGCGTCGCAGAGATCGAAAAGCATCACGAAGAGCGCTATCGCGCCCTTCTTCGTAACGTGGAGACGAAAACTGTCTTTGAGAAGAGTGAAATTAAAGTCTGGGAATGCCGCAACTGCGGACACATCGTCGTCGGTACCAGGGCACCGGAAGTCTGCCCTGTCTGCAATCACCCGCAGAGCTATTTTGAACTTCGTGCCGAGAATTACTGAGGCTTGTCCTGTTACGCGGGAAACAAAAAGTGTCACCGCAATGGTGACACTTTTTGTTTCCCGCGGCCTTTCCATTCAGGCCGGCTCAGCTTATTCTTTTTTCAGGTAATCGCGGACGAAACGGCCGCTGTCCGAAAGATCTTCGTCAGTGAAGCCGGAGACCTTCTTGCACTCGGGACTGATCAGTGCGCAGGTTTCATCTTTATTCGACAGGTTCCACCAGCAGCTGCTGATATCATTTTCATCGAGGAACTCCGTCCAGAGCTCTCCCTGTTCGGTATTCGCATTGCCTTTGCCGCTTGAGTCCGAAATGTTGCACTCCGTGACAAAGACCGGAATCCCCTTGGACATGGCGTCGATGGTATCAAGCCGCAGACTGTTCTGATGCGTATCCGCGTAGAAATGCAGCGTATACATGACGTTGTCGAATTCCAGCGGATCATAGGAAGGCGCCTGGACCAGCTTGCTGTAGCTCGGCGTACCGACAATAATCACGGCATCCGGCGCGTTTTTGCGGATCACGGGAATCACTTCCTCCGCATAGGCCTTGATCTTCGGCCAGTCGCAGTTATTCGGCTCGTTGCAGATCTCATAGAGCACGTTGTCATAGGAAGCGTACTTTTTGGACATTTCATCGAAGAAGGCAATGGCTTCGTCCTTGGACTGATTCGGATTGCCGTCCTTTAAGATATGCCAGTCGATCAGGGCGTACATCCCCTCTTCCGTGCAGAGCTGCACCCCGAGGTCGATCGTCTTCTTCAGGCCTTCCCGGTCTCCGTCTTTGGTCAGGTAGCCCATATTCTCCTGCGTATACATTGCAAGCCGGATAATGTCGCAGCCCCATTCCGTGTGAAGCTCGTGGAAGCACTCCTTATTGATGTACTCCGGGAACCATGCGATGCCGTGGGTGCTGATGCCCTTCAGCTGCACCGGCTCGTTCTTTTCATTGACAAGCTTCGTCCCTTCGACGTGCAGCTTCTGAAACTTCGGCTTCGACTGACAGCCCGGAAGGACAAGCGCCGCAAGACCCGCAAGAAGCAGCAGCTGAACGAGCTTCTTCATGAGCTTTCTACCCATATCGTCTCTTAGGAACCTCCTGTACTCTGATGATGAACCTATCTTACCACATCAGGCCCAAATGTCAATATTGTCCCGGAATGATGCGCATTCGTCAAGGCTTCGCACAATTTTCAGCCGCCGGATTTTCCTGCCGTCTGGGATCTCAAAAACAGCCTCTTCCGTAAAAAACCGGAAGAGGCTGTCCCTGATGTCTTATTGATGATTCTTACTTTGCACTGCCGGGGATCACCACCTGGTCCTCGTCACAGCAGGGATCAATGTACTCCTTCGCCGGCTCAGGATCACGGCCTTCCGTCACATTTCCGAGGCCTGCGGTTTCGGCAAAAACCACACTGTTCTTGACGCTTGAAACCATATCCGTCGGAATAATGATCTTCGCGGAATGTCCGTCTGCCATCTTCACCATCGCTTCATAGCGTTTCAGCTCCAGAACCCGCTCGTCGATCTTCGCATTCAAAAGCTCTTTGATACCGTCTGCTTCCGCCTTCTTCGCCAGGTAAATCGCCTGCGCCTCGCCCTGTGCCCGGGCAATCCTGGCGTCACGTTCACCTTCCGCCGCCAGCACGATCGCCTGCTTGTCGCCCTCGGCTCTCGTGATGACCGCCTGCTTGTGGCCTTCCGCCTCCAGAACCGTCTGGCGGCGTTCGCGCTCCGCCTTCATTTCCTTCTCCATCGAAGCACGGATTTCCGCGGGCGGGATAATATTCTTCAGTTCCACGCGCTCCACCTTGATGCCCCAGCGGTCCGTCGCCTCATCCAGGGTCTGGGTCAGACGTCCGTTGATGGTATCACGGGATGTCAGCGATTCGTCAAGCGTCAGCTCGCCGACGATATTACGAAGGGTTGTCGCGGACAGGTTCTCCAGAGCGACCACCGGGTCATGCGCGCCGTAGGCGAAAAGCTTCGCGTCGAAAATATGGAAATACACAACCGAGTCGATCTGGATCGTTACATTATCCTTCGTGATCACCGGCTGCGGCGGCGTATCCAGCACCTGTTCCTTCAGTGAAGCTCTCTTTGCAATCCGCTCGATAAACGGTACTTTCAGATGCAGCCCCGCTTCCCAGGTCTTGTTGTATTTTCCGAGACGCTCAACGACAAACTGCATCGCCTGCGGAACAATGATGATATTCCTGATAATGGCGATCAGAATGAGCACGATGACCAGGATCAGTATTACAATTGCAAAAGGTTTCATAGCTTCCTCCCTTTCTCATATGAAATGTGTGCGGCTGGAAAAACTGCTGCCGGCCGTTTTTAACTCTGTACGCTTCCAAGTATAGCGCTTTTCCATGAAAAGTAAAGCCGGAAAAGCGGAAAAATACGGCCGCTTATTTTGCCTTTCTGTCTTTTTTGCCTCCCGTAAGCTTCGCAGTCAGTCCGTTTACTGTGTCCCTTACGACCGGCACCCGGAAGAGATAGAGAAGAACCGCCTCACTCCCGAAGAAGACCCCTGCCGACACCAGAAGGCGCAGGATATTCGGCCAGCCGGCAAACCTGAAGCCGAAGGACAGCGCGCCGGAAATAAGAAGGGCCGCGAGAATCCTGAGATAGGGGATTCCTTTGTACAGACCTCGAAGCTCGGATTTTAATGCAGCCGCCTGCATGATAAAGACCACGATCTCGGCCGCGAGCGTCGCTGCTGCTGCGCCGGCGGAGGCGAAGCGCGGGATCAGGATGAAATTCAGCACAAGATCCGTCAGTGCGCCGGCAGCTTCCGAAAAAAAGACCTGCTTTTCCTTTCCGAGCGGCACCAGGATCTGCATCCCGAGAATATTGGTCATACCGATAAAAAGAATGGTTGGCATCAGGATCTGAAGCGGCAGGATTGCCGGCAGAAATTCACTACCCGAAATCAGGACGACGCCTTCCCTCGCGTAAAGGATAAAATACAGCGCAAAGGCCGGCGCGGCCGCGAAGACCAGGGACAGCGCTTTCCTGCTCATCGCACGGAATTCGTCGAATTTGCCCTGTTCCACATAGTAGGAGGCTCTTGGCAGAAGCACGCTTCCAAGAGAGGTGACAAGCGCGGAAACGGCCGTTTTGATCTTGGCCGCCGTCCCATAGTAGCCGGTCTCGGTATTGTCCTTCATAAAGCCGAGCATGACCGTATCGAGGTTGGTGTAGATTGTTACGGCGCAGGACATCAAAAAAAAGGTCAGGACTGCCTTCAGGTGACGCCGAAGGTTCAGGCCTCTTATGGGCCGTAAATGAATGATCCGCCGTACGGAGATAAAGTTCAGGATATTATAGCCAAAAAGCGCGAAGGTCAGCACGATTCCATACTGGAGTACATTCTTTTCCGTCCGGACAATGAGGAACATCAGCCCGAGCGCCGCGAGCTTAAAAAGCACCGAACGCACCGCCATGAAGGTGTAATTCTCCATCGCCATGTACAGCCATTCCATGCCTGCCGCACTTAAGAAAAGACAGATGCCCATGAAAAGGATCAGCGTCCGGTCCTCCCGGAGCCTCGGAATCGTAAGCACGCCGGCAAGAAGCGCGAGATATGAGAAAATACTCATGATCACGTTGATCATGAAGAGCTCCTGCGCGGTTTTTGTCAGCGCTTCCTTATCGTCTCTTACTGCTGCGCAGGCGCGTACGCCGTACACGGGAATGCCGAGCTGGGCAAACATATTGAAGTAGGTGACAAGAGAATGCGAAAAAAGCACGCGTCCGGTTCCGGAAGGCCCCAAAACGCGCGCTGCATATGGAAATGTGATCAGCGAAAAAAGGAATGAAGACATGGTGAGAACCGCATTCATCACCGCATTCAGTTTCAGATTCTTTTCTTTCTTCATTTCGCTTCGCACTCGGTTTTTTCTTCGATGTATTTGATTTCCGGACGGAAGCGCCCGCCTTCAAGGTAGGACTGCCAGACCGTTTTCAGTTTGTTTTTCTTGCCTTCCTTCGCATGGAGGAGGATCCTCTCGCTGTGCAGAAGCACGCGAAGGAACATGTACAGCCGGCCTTTCAGGCCCTCTCTGCGGTACAGGAAGCACTCGTTCCTGTAGAGGCAGCGGTAGCGCCACATTCTGTCCTCTGTCTCAGACTCGATTCCGACCCGGTCATTTTTCGTCATCATATGGCGCACACGGCTTTCCGGAACCATGTAGCAGGAGTACTGTAAGGAAATCCGGCGTGAATACTCGAGATCGTCCGCCCAGATAAAGAATTCGCTGATCGGAAGTCCGACTTTTCTCACGACTTCTGCCTTTACAAAGAAGGAAACAAAGGTCGCCATGACGATCGGAACAAGCATCGAGCTGTAATCCGAAACCTTTTCGTGCCAGGAGGTCCGCTGAATGTTCATCCGGCAGAGCTCTTCGCTCTCCCTGAAATATACCGCGCCGGAAAGGAAGCCGTAGTTTCCGTGAAGCTTTTCGTCCGCATGAAGAAGCTTTTCAAGAGCGTCTTCATGCATCATGGCGTCGTCATCGAGAAGCCACAGGTATTCATATCCGAGAAGCGTCCCTGTACGGACGCCTTCCGAGAATCCGCCGGCACCGCCAAGATTCTTCCCGGTATTCCGGTAGATGATCTTTCCGCCCTTAATAAGGTCTGCGAGCGCCTCTTTTGTTCCGTCCGTACTGGCGTTGTCGATCACCAGGATGTCGCAGGGAACCGTCTGGCGAAGAAGGCAGCCGATACAGGACATAAGGAGCTCTTTTCTGTTGTAGGTGACGACAACCGCCGCAGTCTTATTCATACCGTTTTCAGAAGCTCTCCTTATAACGTCTGTGCAGGAATTTCGCGCGCAGGAAGGCGCTACCCTTTTTCAGCCAGTTGACCCTCCCCAGATACACGACGGGAAGCACCGCCACCTGTTCCTTTTTCAGGCTTCCTTCTTCCATGCGGCTGTCAAGCCACACATTGATCAGGATCTCGGCGATCCGTCCGATGTACCGGCGCTGGTACGCGCTTGTCTCCTTCAGTTCGAAACGGTTTTCAAGCTCTGTAAGAAGATCGAAAAGCCAGCCGAGATATTCCGACAGATACGGCTCCTTCATGACCATCATGTTGAACATATGCGCGGTGCGCGCACGCATGACCCGGTCAAAGGAGCCGAGATCTTCCGGATACTTTTCCCGGATGATCTCACGCACAAGATTCAGCTGGGAAGCATCATGTGTGTGGGCATAGTGGGAATAGACCGTTTCGATATAGTAATTCTGTTTTTTCGGCAGAATGATATCTGCCCTTCCGAGAATTTCCGTAAGCTCACTGCCGCTTAAGATTTTCAGGAAGGCTTTTCCGACAGGATCCTTTTCCCCTGCCGTTTTCTGTCCTTTTCCTGCGAAATAGCGGCGGTAATGCACGAGTCCGAGGGTTTCCGCGTTCAGGTTCTTCCAGCCGTAATACAGGCCGGTCAGTTCGCAGTACAGCGGGTTCTTCACGGAGATATTGTCCCCGCGGTCGTCCCTTTCATACGGCGGAAGGTTCTCTTCCCCCGCATGGTTTGCCGCGCCGACAAAAACCGGCAGGTATATTTCATCCTGCGGCAGCTTCGCCTTTTTGTGCGCGGCAATCAGAATCCTGACCATGCATCCTCCACCTTCTCTGCTCTCTCGTTCGTGACTGAAGTATTGTATCACAAATCCCCGAAGGATGCAATTCCCAGCCTTATTCTTTCCCGGTATTCCCGGCATTCCTTTTCATCGTCACATAGGTGCGCGCGCTTAAGCTTAAGGTGCCGCCGGAGCGGACGCCGAAAACAAATTCGGAGCTGTCCATCAGCTGATCCATTCTCTCGTCGGTCAGCTCCTCTTCGCTGAGCACGTTCAGATAAATCTCCCGAAGCTCTTCTTTGGTGTAATAGTCCCCGAGCGGTCTGGACTGAAAGAAGACCGACATCTCCGGGTCGCCGTCCATGCGGTAGATTCCGAAGTCCCGGATCATCTGGTCCCTGATTTCTGTGTATGCTTCCGGATCGAATTTCAGCGAAACCTCGAAAAGACCGGCATTATTATCCTCTTCGATCTTGAACCAGACCGTCATATCATGTCCGTATACCTTCTGGACCATGGATGAGGGGATGGTTACCGAGCCGTCCGCCTGGATCGCCTCGTCAAATGAAAGAGCGATTTTGTCCGCAACCTCCATCGTCGGCATTCCCCAGGAGAGCCCCTCAAGAAGCGGCGCAAAGATTTTCGCATAGGCATCTGAACCCGCAGCGCCTTTCTCCGGCATCGGAGCATCCGTCCAGGGTGTAATGGTTTCTCTTTCCGTTTCAGGAGAAGCTTCCGTTTCGGAAACCTGCGTCTTTGCAGAAGCTTCTTCCGGCGCTGTCCTCTCACAGCCTGCCGGAATGATCAGCGCTGCCGCAGAAAGAAGCGCCGTAAGTGAAGCTGCCAGCCTGTTTTTCATAATCCCCCCTAATCGTTAAACTGTCCCTGCATTCATCAGTTCTTCCGTGAACTGACGGGTGTAGAGATTGTAATAATAGCCTTTCTGCTTCATCAGCTCATTGTGCCTGCCCTGCTCGATGATCTTTCCGTCCCGGACGACAAGGATGACGTCCGCCTGGCGGATCGTAGAGAGACGATGGGCAATGACAAAGGAGGTCCGGCCCTTCATCAGGTGCTCGATCGCATCCTGAATCAGCTTCTCGGTGACTGTATCAATGGAGCTGGTCGCTTCGTCCAGCACAAAGATCCGGGGGTTCGAAAGAATCGCACGCGCAAACGACAGAAGCTGCTTCTCGCCGGTTGACAGAAGGTCGCCGCCCTCGCCGACGTCGCTGTCGTATCCTTTGTCCATACGGGCAATCACGCCTTCGGCGGAAACCGCCTTCACCGCGGCTTCGATCTCCTCCATCGTCGCGTCCGGCTTGCCGTACAGGAGGTTTTCCTTCACCGTTCCGGAGAAAAGGTGCGGCGTCTGCAGCACATAGCCGATATTCGAATGCAGCCAGAGCTGCGAGCGTTCCCTGGCATCCCTGCCGTCGATCAGGATCTGTCCCTTCGTGGGTTCAAAGAAACGGCACACCAGATTCACGAGCGTGGATTTCCCGGCGCCGGTTTCGCCGACGATCGCAACGTTCGTTCCCTGAGGCACTTTCAGGTTAAAGTGTTCCAGCACGTATTCGTCGCCGTCGGGATACATGAAGGAGACATCCTTGAACTCCACGTCTCCGTAAAGCTCTTCCCAGTTTTCCTTCTTCGGATGGAAAGCGTCGCCGTACTTCTCGATGACTTCCGGGCTGTCCGCCACGTCCGACTCGGTCTCCATCAGCCGCGTGAAGCGCTCGATGTTGACCTGCACCGTAACAAGGTCCGACAGCGCGCGCACGATCCACTGGATCGGCTCCATCAGGTTCATCGCGTAGGAGGTGAAGGCCGCGAGCGTTCCGAGTTCGAGAAGGCCCTCTACCGTAATGTGTCCGCCGCGCCACAGTACAAGTGCCAGCGCTATATAGGAGGCAAAGCTGATCGTTGATACGAACATCGAACGGAAATGCGCGGTCCGGACGGAGGTCTTCGTCATTTCACGGCTTGTCTTATTGAAGTCCTCCTCCATCCGCTTCTCCGCAACCAGCGTTTTGGTGGTCTTCGCGCCGGTAATGCCCTCGTTGAAGCCGGAGGTGATCTGCGAGTTGATCTCGCGGACGCGGCGGTTCAGGCGCACAAGGTGCCGCTGGAAATAAACCGACGCGAGCGCCGCAAGCGGAACGATGACAAGGACCATCAGGCACAGCTTCCAGTTCATCATAAACATTGCGACGATGGAGCCCACCATATAGGTCAGGTTCCAGACGCCGTCCATTAAAGACCAGCTGACAAGGCCGCCGATCCTGCCGGTATCGCTCATGACGCGCGAATGAATGTAGCCGACGCTGTTCTGATTGTAATACGAGAAGGACAGCGTCTGCAGATGGTTGAAGCTTGCGCGGCGCATGTCCCTCGAGACATACATCTCGATCTGTCCGCCCTGGAAGCCGGAGACCAGATTTCCGACGGTCTGCGTCACCAGGATCCCGAGGTAGATCAGGATGAAGGGAAGAAGCGTATCGAGCGTTCCCTGTCCGATGAAATGGTTCAGCGCGTATTTCTGGAACTGCGGCGTAATCGCGTCGATCACGCCAGCGAGAAGGCACAGCGCCACCATGCTGAAGATAATCCCCCGCAGGGGTTTTAGATACGGCAGCAGCTTCGGAATGCCGAAGTACGGCAGCTTGACGTACTGCTGCTCTTCTTTATTGAAATTCATATCTGCCATTATTCAACCTCCGAGAAGCTGAGCTGGATATCGTAAATCTTCTGATACAGGCCGCCCGCATGCTGCAGCTCTTCCGGCGTACCCTCTTCGACGATCCTGCCCTTGTCCATGACGATGATCTTGTCCGCCTGCATCAGCGTCGTCACCCGGTGCGAAATCAGGATGACTGTCGAAGTGCCGAGCGCCTCGTGAAGCTGCGCGCGGATCTTCGCGTCGGTCTCCGCATCCACCGCCGAAAGCGAATCGTCAAATATCATTACCGGCGCCTTCTGCGTCAGCATCCGCGCAATCGCCGTACGCTGCTTCTGGCCGCCCGACAGAGTCACGCCCCGCTCGCCGACAATCGTATCATAGCCTTTTTTGAAATCGGTGATCGCCTCATCGACGCAGGCGATCTTCGCGGCCTTGCGGATCTCATCCATCGCCATCTGCCGGTCGCGGATACTGATATTCTCACCGACCGTCCTCGAGAAGAGGAAGGGCTCCTGCAGGACCATTCCGATATTGTTTCTCAGGTCCTCCGCTTTCATATCCGCGATATCCACGCCGCCGATCGTAATTTTCCCCATGCCCTCCGGCACTTCGTAGAGGCGGTTTAAGAGCAGCATGAGCGTGGATTTTCCGGAGCCCGTCGAGCCCAGGATTCCGAGTGTCGAGCCGGCCTTGATCGTAAAATTGATGTCCTTTAAGACCTCCTGGTCCTTCTCGTAGCCGAAGGAGACGTGGTCGAAGACAATATCGCCGCGGACCGCTTTATCGGTCACTTCCGCGGGAACCGCCGCCGGCCGGTCCGCTTCCGCCGGAGAGTTCATGATATAACGGATACGGTCGATCGAGACACCGGCCTTACTCATCTCGGAAATCACGCGTCCGAGCTGGCGGACAGGCCAGATCAGCATTCCGTTGTAGCTTAAGAAGGCGATAAACTCGCCGGAGGTGAGCTCTCCCTTCACGCAGAAGACCGAGCCCAAAACCAGCATCAGGAGGATCTGCAGGCCGCCAATGAAGTCCGCGACCGACCAGAACCAGGCCATCAGCTTCATTAAGTGCACCCAGAGCCCGGTATAGAAGACATTCTGCTTCTCGAAGCGCTTCCTTTCGAATTCCTCGCGCCCGAAAGCGCGCACAACACGCACGCCCGTTAAGTTTTCCTGGGCAATCGTCGAAAGCACGCCCTCGTTCTCGTCACAGGTCTCGAAGCCTGCGCTGATCTTCCCGTGGAAAACCATGGAATACACGACGACAATCGGAACCGCGATCGCGGCGATCATCGTCAGCTTCACATTCATCGAAAGCATGAACATGAGGGACATCGCGACCATGATGACGATCCTTAAGATGGAAATCATCTGCTCCGAGACGAAGGTCCTCACGCGCTCCGCGTCCGAGGTGCAGCGCTGGATAATGTCGCCCGTCTTATTTTCCTGGTGCCAGGAGAAGGGCAGCTTCTCAATGTGCGAGAAGAGATCCTCGCGGATATTCTGCTGCAGCTTCTCCGCCGAGACGGAGGCCGTCAGTCCGCGCAGGTAGATCACCAGAGCGAGAAGCGCCGCCATCACGATAATGATGATCGCGATCACCCAGAGGTTCTCTCTGAAATACGCCGCGCCGCCCATCTGCTCGAACCAGCGCTTAATAAAGCCCGGCGCGTTCATCTCTTCCGAGCCGATCACCGCATCGACCGTCTGCCGGATCACCTGCGGAATCAGCATCTCAAACACGGTGACGGCAAACGACGCCAGGATGGTGAACACGAAGAAGCGCACGCATCCTTTCAGGAAGTGTGCAAGCATTGATACTTTGGTATAGGTTTTTTGTGCATTCATAGGAATAACCCCTTCAGGAGACGTAAAGACGCCCCGTGCAGTATCACACAGGGCGTTTCATTCAGCTCATAATCTAATAAAGGAATGAGGCAATCGGACAGCATCCATGGATTCATGCATTTTTCTGCACCATGGACCGGCCACGGTACATCAGATTGTGTATTCTCTTGTAGTACGTGCCCTTTCCGACATTTCTGCCCCGTCCCTCCAATGGAAATTTTTCTTTTATGCGCCGTATGCCGCATACAAAATCTTTTTATCATAAATACCTGTGAATGTCAAGCCTTTTTACACTGCACCGTTCTGTATCCGTTCTTCCGCTTCTTTCTGAATGGATGCGTCGTAGGAAAGAACCGCGCGGATGTCCTTCCCGTGAATGCGCCTGTCCTTATAGTTCTTTGTAATCTTCCTTACAAGCGGCATCAGAGCGACGACACCGATCAGGTTCGGAATCATCATGAGTCCGTTAAAGGTATCGGAGATGTCCCAGGCAAGCGAGGAAGTCATCAGCCCGCCGGCGACAATCATCAGCACGAAGACAACCCGGTAGACAACGACGCACTTCACGCCAAGCAGGTATTCCACGGCTTTGGAACCGTAATGCGACCAGCCGAGGATCGTCGTGAACGCGAAGAGGAACATCGCAACCGCCACGAAGCGCTGCCCGAGATTCCCCCAGGAGAAGACGCTGTTGAAGGCGGAGGCGACAAGCGTCGCGTCCGTGGTGCCCTCCGCGAGCGTTCCGGTCGAGAGATTATAGACGCCGGAGGTCAGAATTACGAGCGCGGTCATCGTGCAGACGATAATTGTATCGGCGAAGACCTCGAAAATGCCCCAGATACCCTGTGTCACAGGCTCGGAGACGTTGGAATTCGAGTGAACCATGACCGAGGAGCCAAGACCGGCTTCGTTGCTGAAAACGCCGCGCTTGAAGCCCTGCGTCACGACTACCGAGATCAGATAGCCGATTGTGCCGCCAGCGACCGCCACCGGTTTGAAGGCGGTTCTGAAAATCGCGCCGAAGGCCGGCAGGATTTCATTGTAGTTCTTTCCGATGATAATGAGCGATCCGAGGACAAAGAGAATCACCATGAAGGGAACGATTTTTTCCGCGAAGGAAGCGATTCTCTTCAGGCCGCCGAGAATAATGAGCCCGGCAAGCACCATCAGCACAAGACCGATCACGAACGCGTAGAGGGTAATATCTCCGTACAGCACACGGGAGGTCAGCGCTTTTACCGGGAAAGCCGCCTCGATGTTCGCGACGATCTTGTTGGTCTGGCCCATGTTTCCGATACCGAAGGAGGCAAGCACCGCGAAGATCGCGAACATGACAGCGAGGACCTTGCCCACGGTTTTCATATTCTTATAGCCGCCGAGCCCGTCCGAAAGATAATACATCGCGCCGCCCGACCATTCGCCTTTGTCGTTCCTGCGGCGGAAATAGATGCCGAGCACGTTCTCCGAATAGTTCGTCATCATTCCAAAGAAGGCCGCGATCCACATCCAGAAGACCGCACCCGCGCCGCCGATCGTGATCGCACCGGCGACACCTGCGATATTTCCGGTGCCGATGGTCGCCGCAAGCGCCGTGCAGAGCGCCTGGAAGGGCGATATCGCTCCTTTTTCCTTGGTATGCCCGATAACATGTTTCTTAAAAATGCTGCCGATGGTCTGCTTCATCCAGTAGCCGAGATGCCCGACCTGGAAGAAGCCGGTCGCTGCCGACATAATGATGCCGACCGCGATCAGAAGCCATAGTCCGACGCGTACCCATACAAAGCTGTTGATCACATCATTGATTTCCGTTAACTTTGCCAAGAATTGTTCCATAATTCCCCCTGTCCTGAACTATGCTGTCCTTCATGATGCTCCGCCGGAAGGGGCAGGCAGAAAATGCGAAAAGAGCCGGTCAAAAACCGGCTCTCAGGAAAATCAAACAAAAATACGCTTCGCTTATTTACTGACTCTTACTTTTTCCGCGATGCTTTTCTTTGTCCTTTTGCCTGAGAGATTTCGGGATTTTCTCCCGTTGCCCCTTCGGCCCCCGGACTTCATCCGGGCGTCTCCAAAGTTCTATCCGCCTGCAGTCTTACGGTTCCTCGTAAACAGGAACCACCTGAGAGTGTCACTCCTTCGGTGCGCGGTTGCTTCTCGCGCTTTCCTGCAGGTTTCTTATAGATTTTCAACTATTATAGCATCTCGCGGATAAAATGCAAGTTTATTTTTATGGTTTTTACAGGGTTTCAAGCTTCAGGGCGTCGATCGGATTGTCCTTCGAGAGCTTCCGTCTCGCGTAGATCATCGTCGCGAAGACGACCGCGAAGACGGAACCGACGGCAATGACAACGCTCTGCCAGGGGATGAAGAACGGCACCTCGAAGCTGGTAGTCGTGATCCGCCAGATCACGAAGGTCATGAAAACCGCTGCGGGCAAGCCGAAAAGCAGCCCCTTGAAGCCGTAGATCAGGCACTCGTAATTCAGCATTTTCCGGAAGCCCCGTTCCGAGAGGCCGACAGATTTGAGCATCGCGAACTCCCGGCGCCGAAGAAGGATGTTGGTCGATATCGTGTTGAAGATGTTTGCGACCGCGATCAGCGAGATCAGGATGATAAAGCCGTAGGAAAAGACGTTGATCGCAAGGATCGCCATGCGGACCGTCTCCCTGCTCTCGGCAAGGTCCTCCACGCGGATATCCGAAACACCCTCTTCCCGGAAGGTTTTCGTAAGCTCTTCCGTAAGCTTCGCGTGCTCCGATGAGCGGACGGAGATGACCTGCTGGAAGGATCCGATCTCACCGTTCGAAATCAGTCTTTCTTCTTCGCTCAGCGGAAGCACGAGCAAGCGGAAGCTGCTTCCGACAGGGCTTAGGGGCAGCCTGTCCGTAACTGCGCCGATCGTAAGCGGTATATATTCATGGGCGTCTCTTTCGCTGAGAATGATCTTTTTTTCCGGATCCGCGTCGTCTAAGCTCATCCCTTTTTGATCAAGCTCGTCCAGATATTCCTGCGGGAGATATTCGGCGCTGTTGTCCTCCTGGAATTCTGTCAGGATAAAGCCTTCGATCTCCTTTATACGGCTCATGACGACAGAAGCGGGAAGCGCGGACTCTTTCAGAAACTCATAGCTGTAGAATTTCCGGCCGTTTTCCTCATAGCGGAAGTATTTGACAGCGTTCATCAGGATCGCCTGTACTTCACCGTCCTTTGTAAGCGCCTCCCGGCTCGTTCCGCAGGCTTTTGCGTAAATGTCAAACTGCCGGTCGTCAATCAGGATCACTGCCGCATAGATGCTCAGCATACCCTGTGCATAGAGACCCGGCTGCAGCTCCTCCTTCGGGTTATTCGCAAAGAAGCTTTCGGAAAGAGCATCCTCCGGCACCTCCAGGGAATTCGCGCAGTAAAGCATCACGCTGGCTTCCTCGGTCATGGGGTTTAAGCGGATGGTGTCATAATATTTCATCAGGGCATCATAGCTTTCCGTATTCACCTGCACCATCACATCCCCCGCGGTATCAACAGCCCCAAGATCCGTTGCCGACGCCGTGAGATAGCTTGAAAAGCTCGATGCCGAGATAAAGAGCACAATGCTTAAGAAAAGCGACACGACCGTCGACCGGTAGCGCCTGCGGTTCCGCTTGAAATTTTTGGCAGCCATCGTTCCCTCAAAGCCGAAAAGCTTCTGAGTCAGGCGCGAGGTCCGGACAGCGCGCGGCCGGATCCTGACGTCCGCATTCTCCCGGATCGCGGAGATCGGCGGGACGCGGATCGCGCGCTTTGCGGGAATAAAGGCCGAGATCAACACTGTCACAAGGCCCGAAAGCGCTGCAATTCCCAAGGCCGCCGGATTCAATACAAGCTGCATCCTGGCGGTATTTCCCGGATCGAACATCCGCTGGAAAATGTCCCGGAGGAAGTACAGGGTGAGGCCGATCCCGGCGCAGCCAAGAAAAAGGCCCACGGGGATCGCGATCAGGGAAAGCGTCAGCGCCTCCATGAAAACCGTTCCGCGGATCTGGCGCTTCGTCGCGCCGACCGATTTCAGCACGCCGTACTGACGTGTGCGCTCGCTGACCGAGATCGAGAAGGAATTGTAGATCAGGGAGATCGAACCGAAAGCGATCAGGAACACCAGGACGCCGATAAAACCATAGAGAAGCTGCTGGAATCCCCCGTCCGAAAAAGAGCCGGAGTATGCAAGAAGCGACCCGTTGGACTGGATTTTCTGATCTTCAAACCAGATCTTCCGAGTAAAGTCCTGATACTTCCTGGCGGACTTCAGGCGGAAGAAAACATTCACGCTGTCACCGCTTCCGCCCTTTGTCAGCGCCATATAGCCCGGACACTTCTTATACTCGACATCCCAGCTGAAACGCTCCATGATGCCGACGACCGTGTACGTCCTTTCTTCGGCGCCTGTAATCTCATCGGCGCCTTCCATAAAGGGCGTATCCATATGAACACGCGAATTATCTGCCATGCGCGTACCGACGGAAAGCTCCAGTGTGTCGCCGACTGCATGGTGTACGCCACCGTTCGTCTCGAGGTGGTACGGAAGCACAAGCTCCGAGTCATTTTCCGGCATGCGGCCTTCCAGGAGGTGCACCGCGACCAGCTCTTCGAAATGCTCGTCAATGGATTCAACGAGAAGATAGGGCTTCTGAACGTTTACGCTCCCGATCTCTGCCCAGCCGACCTCCGTCATGCCGGCCGTCTCGGTAACTCCCTCAAACGACGATACCTTACCGGCATCTTCGGGATGGAGATTCATAAAGAATCCGTAGAATCGCCCGATGTCCGCTTCCGTACCGCGCACCAGAAACTGCTGGCCGCTGTAGCCGCCCTCGATGACCGCGGTCACAAGTGCCATCGAAAGCACTATGCCGACAAGCGTCACGAAGGTACGCATACGGTTTTTCCGAAGGGTGCGGATCGTATATTTTAAGAGTACGCCCATCAGTGTGCCCTCCGGATCCGCTCGTCCCGTGTAATGCGGCCGTCCTCGATCGCAATGATCCTGTCGGCCTGAAGCGCGATATTTTCGTCATGCGTGATCACGATCAGCGTCTGATCGTATTTGCGGTTCGACATCTTGAGAAGCTCGACGATCTCCTGGCTGTTTCTGGAATCCAGGTTTCCGGTCGGCTCGTCCGCAAGCATGACAGAAGGCGCATTCATTAAAGCACGCCCGATCGAGACGCGCTGCTGCTGTCCGCCCGAGAGCTGGTTCGGCAGGTTGTCCTTCCGATCAGAGAGTGACAGCGCCGTAAGGAGCTCCGACAGGCGCTCCTCATTGACCTTCCGGCCGTCCAGAAGCACCGGAAGCGTCATGTTTTCGACGACATTGAGTACCGGGATCAGATTGTAGAACTGGTAAATCAGGCCGACTTCCCTGCGCCGGAAGATCGCCAGCTGTTCTTCATTCTGCGCATAGACATCCTGGCCGTTCATATAGACTTTTCCGGAAGTGGGACGATCGACACCGCCGATGATGTGAAGGAGAGTGGATTTTCCGGAGCCCGAAGGTCCGATGATCGAGACGAATTCGCCCTTCTCGATCGAAAGAGATACATTGTCAAGCGCACGGACCATATTTTCGCCCGCGCCGTAGGTTTTCGTCAGGTTTTCGATACGTAGGATTTCCAAGGTTTCACTTCCTCCTGCTTGATGATGTCATCAGTATAGCAGGTGAAAGTGACTCTTCGGTGACAGTTCACACGACACTTTTGTAGAAGCGCACGACAAACTCCGCGCCGCCGTCCGGGGCATTCCCTGCGACAATCGTCCCATTCTCCTCGGTGATAATCATGCGGGCAAGCGCGAGCCCGATGCCGATGCTGTCCTCGGAAGACTGTTTTCCTTTGAAGAACCGGTCGAAAAGGTAGGGAATCTCCGAAGGCTCGAAGCCGGGGCCGCTGTCCCGGAGGATGATTTCGGTATAGATCGGCGTCTCTTCGGAAGACACGCGGATCTCCCCGCCCGCCGGCGTATGCTCGACTGCATTTTTCAGCAGGTTTCCGATCGCTTCCGCAGACCACAGGAGGTCGCCCTGAAAACGCTCCCCGGAAATTTCCGTGACAAAATGCTGGTCTCGAAGCTCCATCGGTATCAGAAGGTCCGCCGAAGCCTTGTCGATAAGCTCCCGGACGGAAACCTCATCCTTCCTGAAAAGCGCGGTTCCCGCGTCGATTTTACTGATCTTAAGAAGCGTCTCCACCTGCCAGCGGATCCTTTCGAGGGAGGTCTTGAGTTCCCGGACAATCTTCATCCGCTTTTCCGGGGTAAGCTCAGGATTCCGGAGCATCTCCGCGGAAAGATTCATTGAGGTGAGCGGCGTCCGGAGCTGGTGGAAAATATCCTCGATCGCCTCGCTTAAACGCTTCTTATCGCTCTTTAAGGCTTCCGTCTGCTCCTGAAGCCGCACGACCATCTTCCGGATTTCATTCTGCAGGATGGAAAGCTCGCCTTCGTCCTCGGCGCTGATCGAAGCGCCGCTCTCCTGATGCAGGATCCGGTCGATTTCCTCCGAAAGCTCGGCGATCCTCCGGTAGCGCCGCCTGCAGTAGATATAATGCAGTACAAGGAGTGCGGCTCCGAGTCCCAGCAGCAGGAAGCCCGCAGGAAGGCTCACGAAAAAGCCGCCTGCTGCAAAAAGCACAGTCAGCAGGCAGCCTGTAAGAAGCTCTTTTTGATATTCACGGTTTCGAAACAGTTTCATCCGTGGTTCCTTTTTTTTTGAAAAATCCCTGCGAAACAGGATCAGAAAGTACATCGCCCGTCACGGGATCCGGTAGCCTAAGCCGCGTGCCGTCAGGATGATTTTCGGGTCCTGCGGTTCATCCTCAATCTTCTCCCGGAGGCGCTTGATATAGACGGTCAGGGTGTTGTCGTTCACAACGTCGCCGCCCACGTCCCAGATATCGAAGAGGAGCTGCTCTCTGGAGAGGATTTTTCCGCGGTTCTGCAGGAATACCGACAGGAGCCGGTATTCGAGCGCCGTCATCGTGATCTCCGTGCCGTTTTTCCGGACAATTCCGCTCTCCGGCTGCACACTTACGCCGCAGGGCAGCAGGATTTCGGCGTTTTTTCCGTCCGGCGCATTCCTCCGTATCACCCGGCGGATCCGCGACAGGAGCTCCCTCGGGCGGAAGGGTTTCGAAATGTAGTCTTCGGCACCCATGTCAAGACCGCGCACCGCGCTTGTTTCGTCGCCGGAGGCCGTCAGGAAAATCACCGGGATTCCCGCAGCGACCGCGATTTCGCAGACTTCGAAGCCGCTGCCGTTACTGAGCGTCACATCCAGGAGGCAGAGTTCATATTCGCCTCTTACGATGCAGCGCTCCGCCTGCATTTTCCCGGGCACGGAGGTCACTTCAAAGCCTTCGCCCGTAAGGAACTCCGTCAGTACCCGGACAATCTGACTGTCATCCTCCACTAAAAGGATTCTGTTCATACATTTATTCCGCAGCTGCTGCGCACTCCTTTAAAAGCTCGATGATCGGAAGATGCTGCGGGCAGGCGCCTTCGCACTGGCCGCATCCGATGCAGTCGGAGGCTTTGCCGCCGTTTCTTGTCGCGAGGCCGTAGTTCCGGTGCATCTGGAAATCATTATGATAGCGTTTGTACTCGTTGATCGCGGCGAAGATCTCCGGGATCGCGATCTCTTGCGGACAGCCGTCCGTGCAGTAATGGCAGGCGGTGCAGGGGATTTCGCCGGCCGCGTTTAAGGCAACCTGCGCCCTGCGGATCACGCCCTGTTCCTCCTGCGTCAGGGGCTTGAAATCCTTCATGTACGAAAGATTGTCCTCCATCTGCGCGATATTCGACATGCCGGAAAGCACCGTAATGATGCCGTCCATCGACGCGACATAGCGGATCGCCCAGGAAGCGAAGGAAGCGTCGGGGTTGGCGGCCTTCAGGATTTCCTGCACCTCGGGGATCGGGTTTGCAAGCGCGCCGCCCTTCACTGGCTCCATGACGGTAATAGAGACGCCGTGCGCGCGGGCGACTTCATAGCAGCGGCGGGAAGCGACGTTCGGGTTGTCCCAGTCCGCATAGTTAATCTGCAGCTGGATGAAATCGACGTCCGGATGCTCCGTAAGAAGCTTCTCAAGAAGCTCCGGTGAATCATGGAAGGAGAAGCCGTAGTAGCGGATTTTGCCCTCTGCCTTCAGTTCCTTCACGAAATCCCAGATGCCGTACTCTTCGTATTTGCGGAAGTTGCCCTCCTGCATCGCGTGCAGGAGATAGTAATCCACGTACTCGAGCCCCATCCGGGAAAGCGAGGTCTCAAACTGCTTCTTGGCGTCCGCAGCATTCGCCGCGACACGGGCGTTCAGCTTTGTCGCGATCGTATAGCTCTCCCTCGGATAGCGCGCAACCAGCGCCTCTCCCGCAGCAAGCTCGGAGTTTCCGCCGTCATACACGAAGGCGGTATCAAAATAGGTTCCGCCGGCAGCGATAAACTTGTCGACCATGACTTTTACCTGTTCGACGTCAATATCACCGTTCTCCTTCTTCGGAAGCCTCATCAGGCCGAAGCCGAGTTTGAAGGTATCCTTGCCAAAGTAGTCACTCATTCTTGTTGCCCTCCTACAATAAAATTCACGAGTTTCTGTTATATTTCACATTAGCACATTTTCAGCAAGGATGCAACAGAAAAACCAAGTTCTTAAGGTCGCATTAAGATATGAATAATAAACGATATTTGTGTCGAGGTTCCTTTTTGCTTGATTATCAGCATGTGTTCTCACCCGATCAATTTCTCGAACTAAAATATATCAAAACCGCAAAATAAATAGGATCAAAAAAGCAAAACGGCCGTTGACCTAATACAAAGGAAGGGGTATAATCTGATTAGAAGTTTTCTCTCGGAGGTATTTTACTATGCCAGAATATTTACCAAGAGTTGTAGACAAAGAACTTGCCTTAAGGCTCGAAGCATTTGGCGCAACATTGATCGTGGGACCGAAATGGTGCGGAAAAACTACAACGGGAGAGCAGCAAGCGAAAAGCATTTTGCGGATGCAGGATCCCGACCGCAGAGAGGGGTATATGGCCACGGCCAATACCAAGCCCTCTTTGCTCCTGCGCGGAGAAAACCCACGTCTGATTGACGAGTGGCAGGTCGCTCCCGTACTGTGGGATGCTGTGCGTACGGTGGTAGATCAGCGGCAGGAAGAAGGTCTGTTTATTCTCACGGGCTCGACTTCTGTTGACAACAGCAAGATCATGCACTCCGGTACCGGACGAATCTCCCGCATGAAAATGTATCCAATGAGTTTGTTCGAGTCAAAAGAATCCAACGGCGGCATTTCGCTGAAATCTTTGTTCAATAATCCATCATTGGACATTGATGGGATCACATCAAGTCTGACAATTGAAAAACTGATCTTTGCAGCCTGCCGCGGCGGCTGGCCGGGTGCGCTGCGCAGGAAGAGCGACGCCGCCAAGCTGTTGATTGCCCGCGACTATATCAACAACATCTGCGAATCAGATATTTCCACGGTGGATGGGGTTCAGCGGAATCCTGTGTGGACGAACATGATCCTGCGATCTTATGCGCGGAACATTTCGACGCTTGCTAAGAAAACGAACATCTTCAAAGATGTTTCTGCCAATGCGGACAGCATGACCTCAGCCACGATGGATAATTACCTGAACGCCTTGGAAAAGCTCTTCGTGATTGAAGATGTCGAGGCCTGGTGTCCGGCGATCCGTTCTGCGACGGTGATCCGCTCCGGCAAAAAGCGCGAGTTTACCGATCCTTCCATCGCTGTGGCTGCTATGGGCCTGACGCCTGAATATCTGCAGACCGATCTCAAGACCTTCGGCTTCATCTTTGAATGCCTCTGCATCCGGGATCTGAAGGTTTATTCACAGGCCCTCGGCGGGAAGCTGTCCTATTATCATGACAGGTATGATCTTGAAGCGGATGCCGTACTCCATTTGGACGACGGCCGCTATGCGCTGATCGAGTTCAAGCTGGGAAGTAAAGAAATAGAAGAGGGCGCGACTCACCTTCTTCAGCTCAAACAGCTTATCAAGAAATACAACGAGAAAGAAACACAAGTCCCACTCCGCGAGCCGGAT
>CAMVNR010000042.1 GCA_947168905.1 uncultured Lachnospiraceae bacterium | reverse complement strand
TTCCTTCATCTGACGGATCATCAGCTGTGATGATTCGTACCAGAAATCGTAGTTTCCGGAATACAGCTGGATTTTATTATAATCCACATCCGCAATGGCGGTGCAGACCTTATTCAGGAAATAACGGTCGTGCGATACGACGATGACCGTGTTGTCAAAATTGATCAGCCATTCCTCAAGCCAGTCGATTGCCGCGAGATCCAGGTGGTTCGTCGGCTCGTCCAGGAGCAGAATGTCCGGCGATCCGAACAGGGCGCGCGCAAGAAGCACCTTCACCTTGTCGGAGCCGGAAAGATCTCCGGTGCGAAGATAATGCTTCTCCTCCTCGATTCCGAGACCGTTTAAAAGCGTCGCTGCGTCGGACTCCGCTTCCCAGCCGTTCATTTCGGCGAATTCCGCCTCGAGTTCCGCAGCCTTCTCCCCGTCTTCATCGGTAAACTCTGTCTTCGCGTAAATTGCATCCTTTTCTTTCATAATCTCGAAAAGGCGGGCATTTCCCTGCATGACAGCATCCATGACGATCTGGTCATCATATTTATTCTGGTCCTGTTCCAGAACCGAAAGCCTCTGCCCGGGTGTGATTGAGACGGAGCCGTTCGTAGGCTCCAGCTGCCCCGACAGAATTCTTAAGAACGTCGATTTTCCCGCACCGTTCGCACCGATGATTCCATAACAGTTTCCTTCGGTAAACTTGATGTTGACGTCCTCGAACAAAGCCTTTTTGCCGAGTCTTAATGTTATATTATTGGCACTGATCATACTTTATACTGCTCCTTTTTGATCAGGAAAGTCTTCTCTTAGAAATGCCGACTTTCTCCCGATGTATATGTTTTGCCGATTACAGCAGCCGGCGCTCTCTGGTCTGGGAAGAGAACAGAATCACCTGACGTGAAAGAGAACGCAGCAGGTTCAGACAGGAATTCAGCCGTTCGGTATCGAAGCCTGCGAACACATCGTCCAAAATCACCGGAAGCGTGCGGTTCGGATCGACCTCCTCCACGCCTGCAAGGCGTATCGCGAGGATGACCTCCTGCGCGGCGCTCATGGACAGATCCGAAAGCGCCACCTCTCCGTTTTCGGTAATGATCGTGGTCGTATTGTCATCCGCAATGACGATGCGGTCTTTTTTGCGCTTATCCAGCATCGACAGGTAATTCATCGCATGCTTTTCAAGCTGCTCGTTGCGTTCCGCGTTTCTCGTCGCGCCGAGCTTCGCGAAGGAATCAATTGCCAGATCCAGTGAACGGATCTCGATTTCAAAGTTCTGCTGCTCATCAAAACGCGCTTTCAGATCCGACTGTTCGGCGCTTAATGAATCAATTTCCTTATGCAGTTTCTCAATCTCTGCATCCAGAATCGCCTGCCGGCTCTTCAGCGCTTCGATCGTTTCTTCGCGGAAGGACTGCTTGTCGATCTTCTGTTCCAGTTCTTCCCGGTGATCCATATAATTCTGATACTCGCGTTCAGCTTCATCCGCACGGGTTTTCAGTACGGCAAGTTCGGACTCTTCTTTTTTTCTTAGGTGAATCCGGGCCGACCAGACAATCGTCAGCACAAGGCCGGCAATAAAAACCAGCGTGGCCGCTCCCGCACCGAGAAGCAGGTACCGAAACCAGGGATGGTCAGGCGAAAAGATCTGCCACGAATACCTGACATACAGCATGACGACGACAAGCGCCAGTCCCAGGGTCAGGAAAACCGCGCCAAGGATGTTCTTTCCTCCTGCTCTAGTGAGTTCACGGTAAGGCTCGAGCGCCTGTTTCGACTCAAGCATATTGTTTTTGATTTTTTCGAAGCAGTCCCGGTTTTCCTTTGCGACTCTGATGCGGTCCTTTTCCAGATCCTGAACCATCTTCGCAAGTTTATCGGCATTCTTCGTCTGTTCCTCATGACGGACTCCGAAGCGAGTTTCCTTTTCCTTCACTTCTTCGGAAATCTCCAGATAGTGCACTCTCACGCCGGCATCCAGTTTTTCCTCGAAGGCCTGTTTTTTCTCTTCCAGGACTTTCTGAGCTTTCCGGTACTGGTTTCGGATGCCCAGCTCCGCCTGTCCGTCCTTGCCCGCGGACGAACCGCTCCATTTTTTCACATCCTGCTGGAGAGAAAACTGAGCTGCAAACCCGGTCTCTTCATAGCGTGCTCTCGAGACGCCCGATACTGCCTTCACCAGCCAGAATTCCGGGTCCTCCACCAGCGCTCCGTCCGATTCCTTGGTAATGCGAAGCTCCTCCGCTCCTGCCAGGAAGTTCCGGAAAATCACGAAAAACGCGCCGTCGACGAGCACTCTCATGCTGCCTCCGAAGACGCCGCCCGAAAAGCCGTAGGGAAGATAGCGCGTATATTCCGTGCTTCCCTCCTCAAAGCCGTAGATCATCGCACGGATATAGGCTCCGATCGTGCTCTTTCCGGATTCGTTGTCCCCGGTGATAACGTTCATTCCGGGCCTTAGTGAGATTTCCCGGTTCTTCAGTTTTCCGAATTCTGAAATATCAAGCTGCAGAATAACCATTATTGCTCCTCCTGAAGCAGCGCATCGATTCCGTACTGGATGGCCTTCTGCTTCACGGCAGAGTCCTCTTCGGAAAGCACCTGGTCGACAAAGCGCGTGACCGCCGTCTCCTCGCTCCCCTTCATCAGAATCTTTCTCACTGCGTCGGTATCGGTTTCATCCCGGACTTCAAAAATATTTCCGAGATGATACAGATTGTTCTTCATGATATACAGAGACGGCGAGGATGCGCCGGAAATCAGGATCCGGTAAATGTGATTCGTCCCGTAGGTTTCGATGGCGTTTCTCACCTGCTCCTCGACTTCCTGATAGCGGATTTCCTCGTGCGCGTTTACACGGATTTCCAGGTATTCACGGGTTTCCATCGACACAAACTGGTTCCTTAAAGCCGCCCGTTTGTGTCCGTCATCCTCCAGGGTTCCGAAAATATACCCGTGGCGCGCCGAATCCTCAAAGCCCGCAGACGCGAAGGAGCCGGGAGCAAATACACGGTTTCCGTTGTCGCTTAAATACTCCGCGTTCTGGCCGACGCCGATATAATCGAAGGGAAGAGACTTCAGCTCCTCCGGTGAGCGGGAGGCGTTCTCGGACGGATCTCCGAAGAACGGAAGAAGCAGCACCTGGACGGCGCCTTTTCTGCCGCGCGAAAGACTGAAGGGTTTCACCTTATGCCAGCTTCGCGGCAGATACCCCACACCGGTCACTTCCATTTTCAGCCGCGCGACATGGATTCTCTGGATGCTTTCCCCGGTAAACACATGAATGTTGCTCTTCCAGGGGTATTCGCTGTAGACGCTGTTGTCCCCGCCGTCCGGGAAAACGCCCGGTGCAAAGAACACGCGTGTATCCGCCAGCCTTAAGAAACGTTCATCCAGCCGCGCGAGCTCCTCCAGGGAGGGTTTTCTCACAAAGAGTGTTCCCGTGATGAACAGGACGTCCACGTCCTCGCTGCCGCACAGATCGACGACCCGCAGAAAATCATTCCACATGTCGGCATTTCTGTCGACGGTAAGATGCTCCGACTGAAACGGCTCCATGCCGAGATTGACATTGGAAACGTGAATAAACTTCATACTTTTTTCCTCGTTATAGTTCGCAGGTGCCTACCGTACGCGGGAATGGCAGGACGTCACGGATATTTCCGATGCCCGTCAGATACATCACGCAGCGTTCGAAGCCGAGGCCGAAGCCGGCGTGGCGTACCGTTCCGTACTTCCGAAGATCCATATAAAAATCATAGTCCGACGCGCGCATGCCGAGCTCATGAATACGCGCAGCCAGTTTTTCGTAATTCTCTTCACGCTGGGAGCCGCCGATGATTTCGCCGATTCCCGGAACCAGGCAGTCCATCGCTGCAACCGTTTTGCCGTCCGGATTCTGTTTCATATAGAAGGCTTTGATCTCCTTCGGATAGTCCGTGACAAAAACGGGGCGCTTGAAGATCTCTTCCGTCAGATAGCGCTCATGCTCGGTCTGCAGATCGCAGCCCCAGTAAACCTTGTAATCGAATTTATCGTTGTTCTTCTCAAGAAGGGAAATGGCCTCCGTATACGTGACACGGCCGAATTCAGAGTTCATCACATGATTCAGGCGATCAAGCAGTCCCTTGTCCACAAAGCTGTTGAAGAAATTCATCTCTTCCGGCGCATTCTCCAGGACATACGAGATGATATATTTCAGCATGTCCTCCGCAAGCTGCATGTCGTCCTCAAGATCCGCGAAGGCGATCTCCGGCTCAATCATCCAGAATTCAGCCGCATGACGCGTCGTATTGGAATTCTCCGCGCGGAAGGTGGGGCCGAAGGTATAGATATTGCGGAATGCCGAAGCGAAGGTCTCGCCGTTGAGCTGTCCTGAGACGGTCAGGTTGGTCGACTTTCCGAAGAAATCCTGCGAATAGTCCACTTTTCCTTCGTCCGTTCTGGGGATGCTGTCAAGATCCATGGTCGTCACCTGGAACATTAAACCCGCGCCTTCAGCGTCGGATCCGGTGATGATCGGGGTGTGAACATAGACAAAATCACGTTCCTGGAAGAAACGATGGATCGCATAGGCAGCCAGGGAGCGCACACGGAAAACAGCCTGGAACGTATTCGTCCGCGGCCGAAGATGCGTCATGGTCCTGAGGTATTCCAGTGTGTGGCGCTTTTTCTGCAAAGGATAGTCCGAAGGGCTGCTGCCCTCCACAAAGACTTCCAAAGCCTGCAGCTCAAAAGGCTGTTTCGCCTCCGGCGTTTCCGTAAGGACGCCTCTTGCGATAACTGCGGCGCCGACATTCAGCTTCGCCACCTCGGCGAAATTCTCCATAGTGTCATGATATACGATCTGAAGCGGGGTAAAGAAGGTGCCGTCGCTGACAACCAGGAAGCCGAAGCTCTTGCTGTCGCGGTTCGAGCGGACCCATCCGCCGACGGTAATCTCTTTTCCCGCATATTTTGCGGTTTCCTTAAACAAATCTCTAACAGGAATGCATGTCTCCATAACCGAATCTCCTCTTCTTGGAAAAATATTCACAGATTATAATATTTTACCTTATCCGGGAAGAAATTACAAGGTGAAAATGAAAAGACTTCACGCCTTGTCCATATTTTTATATTCCGGCTTTGACTTTTTCCGCCTTCTATACTATAATACAGGTCATATCAACTACAGTTTCTGAGGTGTATTTATGCTGAGAACCATCATTTTCTTCGGGATGCTCGGTTTGTTCTCCATCTACGGATTTTTCCTCTGGTTTGCTGCCTGGATCGTTCACTTTAAGAACCCCGTCGCAGCCGACTACATGATATTCAACAGCGTCCAATGGGCCGCCAGAACCGGACTTAAAATTGCCGGAATGAAGCTTGAAGTGAGCGGCAGAGAAAATATGCCGGAAAAAGGAACCGCCTCCGTTTTTGTCATCAACCACCGTTCGATCTTCGATATCATCTGCATGTATGCCGAGGTGAAGAACCGTACGGGTTTTGTTGCCAAGGATTCCCTGAAGAAAATACCTGTTTTCAACGTCTGGATCAGGAAAATGAACGGCCTGTTCCTGAACCGCGAAGATATCCGGGAGGGCGTGAAGACGATCAAGGAAGCCACCGAGAATGTAAAGTCGGGCATTTCCATGTGTATCTTCCCGGAAGGCACGCGGAACAAGGACCTGTCTTCCAAGACTTCGCTGCTCCCCTTCCACGGAGGATCTCTGAAAATCGCCGAACGCTCCGGCGCGCCGATCATTCCGGTTGCCATCTATAATACCGGCGAAGTCTTCGAGGGCAATAACAAGCGGATGAATCCGAGCACCATCAAAATGACCATCGGAAAGCCGATCATAATTTCCGAGCTCTCCCGGGAGGAAAAGAAATTCCTTACGAAGAAGGTTGAAGAAACCATGCAGGAGATGATGAACGCCTATGAGGCTTAAGAAAATGAAGGTGCAAAAATCCGACGGCACAATGAATATGACAAAAGGGCAGCCGCTGAGGCTGCTTCTTTTGTTTGCGCTTCCTTTGATGTTCGGAAATATCTTCCAGCAGGCCTATACGGTCGCCGATACCGCGATTATCGGCCAGGGCGTCTCGATGCAGGCCCTGGCATCGCTTGGGACGGTCGACTGGCTGAACTGGATGCTTTTCTCGATCGCCCAGGGCTTCTCCCACGGGATTTCGATCATGGTTTCCCAGAAATACGGCGAAGGGGACCTTTTGAGCCTCCCCCGGATTGTCGGCGAGGGTGCTCTTCTCACCCTTCTTCTGACCGTCTTTCTGACCGCGGCCGGCGTATTCGGCATTCCTGTCTTTCTCAGGCTCATGAACACTCCGGAAGAGCTCCGGCCTATGGCCCGGCTGTACTCCACGATTCTGTTCGGCGGCTTTGCCGCAGCCGCCTTCTACAATTTCACCGCATCGATGCTGCGCTCCGAGGGCGACAGCCGCACGCCTCTCATGGCAATGATCATCGCTTCTCTTCTCAATATCGCACTTGATGCGCTGACGGTTTTTGTTTTCAAATGGGGAATCGCCGGCGCCGGCGGCGCTACGGTCTTTTCCCAGCTGATTGCCGGGACCATCTGCTTCCTGAAAATGAGAAAGCTCCCCGAATTTCGCTTCCGTCTGCGGGATCTGAAACTGACGAAGGGAATTTCCGCGGAGCTTATCCGGCTGAGTCTGCCTGTGTCTCTTATGAATCTGATCATTTCGGTCGGAGGGGTCTTTGTACAGTCCGTCGTCAACACCTTCGGGGTCAATTTCATCGCGGGATATACCGCGACAAACAAGCTCTACGGCCTTCTCGAGATTGCGGCCGTTTCCTACGGATACGCGGTCACCACCTATGTCGGCCAGAATTTCGGCGCCATGGATTCATTAAGAATCAAAAAAGGCGTCCGGTCGGCAGTGATTCTCTCTGTCCTGACCTCCGCCTCCATCGGAGCAGTAATGATTCTTTTCGGCCGCGGAATTCTGTCTTTCTTTCTGAATTCGGAAGACACGCTGTCGCTTGCCGAGGCTTCTGACTCCGCGTATCGTTTTCTGACAATGATGGCTTCGTGTCTTCCGATCCTGTATCTTCTCTATATCTACCGCTCCGCTCTTCAGGGAATGGGCTATACCCGTTCGGCCATGATCTCCGGCTTTATCGAATTCTTCATGCGCGTCGGTCTGGCTGTCTCGGTCATCTTTACGAAGTTCTCCGACGGCGTTTTTATCGCGGAGATCGCCGCATGGCTCGGAGCGGCCGTCTACTTATGCTGCTCCTATTATCTGAAGCAGCGCAGGCTTTCCTGATTCCGGCTGTTTCGTTTACAGGCTGCTTCCGCCGCTTCCCAGGTTCCGGCTGTTTCGTTTACAGGCTGTTCCCGGCGCTTTCGAATATTTCGCGTTCATAGGACAGCGGCGGGCTGCAGAGGATTTCCTCAACCTTCTCCTGCAGCTTCCAGTCCGACAGATATTTGGTCACCATCGGCGAAAACCGGCGTCCTTCTTCCCGGAACAGCTTCTCTATTCTCTCCCCGAAGCTCTCCTCACCTTTTTCTGCGAGAAAAACCGCGGCGGAAGCGACATCCGTCATCATACGGTACGGCGATTGATTCCGCACATATTCCGAAGGGTAGCCTCCCGCACCGTTATAATCGGCGTGATGCCCCCAGGCAATATCCGCGAGGGAGCTCGTCGAGGCCCGCCTCTTCAGGTCCTCTTTTCCGGCGATCGTATGAAGCGTAAAGAGCTGGTATTCATTTTCAAAGAGGTTCCTGGTCGCCATCGTCCTGGAAAAATTCATCTTCAGCAGTCCGAAATCATGATACAGGCCGCAGTCTCCGGCAAATCTGAGGACTTCTTTTTCCTTTTCTTCCGGATCCCGGATTTCATGAATAAAGGGAATATCGTCAAAGAAATCCGGCTCTAAACGCATGATCGCCGATGAGATTGTCTGCATCAGCTCTCCGACGCGTCTTCCCTCGATATATTCGCGCGGGAAGAGGCGCTTCATCAGTTCTTCCGTCACTTCCCGGTAGCTTCGTACACCCTTTGTTTCGTAATAATTGGAAAAAATCAGACTGATCTGGTAGCGGAAATATTCATCGTACTTTTCCGGCGGAAAGCCCGTGACTGTTTTCAGCATTTTATCGTACGCCCCGATCAGGAAGCTTAATACATGCGCATCCTCCAGAAGCGCCGGATTCTTCTCAATCAGCGCTCCGTAATATACCGGAAGCTGTATATTTCCGTACAGGCCGGACATATCATACTGATCGTAAGGCTGACTGTCGATCAGTTCCTCCAGCCGGCCGACCGTCGTCTGAAGACTCGCGAAGCCGCAGCTGTACTGCATTTCATAGTACGGCCACAGCCATCGGATGTTCGGGTTCTCCTGATTTTTCTCCGGTTCAAAGACCGAAACACAGGCTTCCAGGATCTCCGAAAGCTCTGAGGGGGACAATTCTCCCCGGGAAAGCATGATTCGGTTGGCGCTCATCTGCTGATTGGACGAGCGCAGAAACCGGTCCCACGGCAGTCCGGGAGCAAGTTCCCTGTAATACGGATCCCGGATGATTTTCAGGATTCTGGAGGTCACAGCCACCCTTTTCCTTCGGTCCGAGGCAGTAATCGCGATATTCGCAAGACTCCGGATAATATAGCCCTTGGTCTCTTCATTGTCGATTTCGGGGAAGAATTTCAGGTATGAGCCCGCTTCGGTGAACAGCATCTCGTTTCGGAAATAAAAACGCGCTGTCTCCTTTTTATCAATCCCCTGCAGTGCGCGGTTCAGATAATAATACCCCATCCCGAGCCGGTAGAGTTCCATAATCATTCTGTCCCTGTCATTTTTCTGGCGCGCCAGGGACAGCAGGGCATCATGAATCAGCACGTAAACGCCGATATCCAGGTTGACGCTCCAGTCCATGAGCTTGTCGGCGAATTCTGTCATCCCGCTGATTTCTTCTTCATCGGCCTCATACAGGCGATCCAGCGTCGGAAAAAGCTCGCGGGAAAGAATGTCGGTATTCTCCTTCCTGAGGGCTTCTATCTCCGCCTCCCGCTCCCTCAGCCGTTTCGACCAGCCGGAAAAATCCGACAGATCCTTGTCGGGTTCTGACAGGAGCCGCATAATCTGTTTTGTATTCTCTACATACCGGCTTTGATATTCAAGCATCTCTTTCTCCCGCATTTTTCATCCGTCAGCGCTGTAAAAAGCCGTCACTCACTCAGCAAATCTTCTGAGAAGCTGCATGAGCGCATTTACGTCCACAGGCTTTGCCAGATGCCCGTTCATACCGGCTTTATGCGCTTTCTCGATATCCTCCGCAAATGCATTTGCAGTCATGGCGTAGATCGGTATCGATGAGGCGTCCGGACGCTCCATCGCGCGGATCGCGGAAACAGCACTGTAGCCGTCCATGACAGGCATCTGGATATCCATCAGAATCAGCGTATAGAAGAAAGGCTCTGACGCTGAAAAAAGCCGTACGGCCTCCTGCCCGTTTTCCGCAGTCTCGATACTGACCTTCGTAGAAGAAAGGATTTCCTTTGCGATTTCCCGGTTAATCATATTGTCTTCGGCAAGAAGGATTGTCTTTCCCGAAAGGTCCGGGATGCTGAGCGCGCCGTGCGCTTCCCTTCCCGTGCCGCCAAGGCATTCTGTCAATGTACGGATCAGCGACTTTCGGAAAAAAGGAATCGGCAGGAAGCGGTCGATCCCCGCACGCTCAGCCCGGTACTCGATTTCCTCAAAGCGATGATTGTCCGCCAGGATAATCGAAAGTGCGGGCTTCGCTTTTTTCAGATAAGAGGCAACCTCAAACAGATCCTCTCCGGGCAGGAGTTTTCTTCCGATGATTACGCCGTCCACGGTATTCCCGAGGTAATCCGCTTCTGCCAGAGCGGACACCGCATCCGAAGAAGAACCGACACACTGAAGTTCCAGTCCGGTCTCATCCAGATAGCGCCGGTACTGTTCGATCAGTCCTGCATCGTTTTCGATCACGATCAGCCGTTTCCCGCGGATGCTTTCGGCATCAACAGACAGCACCTCCGATTTTAAGGGAATACGGATAAATACATCCGTCCCGGCCCCTTCGCGGCTTTCGATTTGGATCGTTCCGCGCATCTCTTCAACCAGCTTTTTGACGATGCTCATTCCGAGCCCCGTGCCCTCAATGCCGGAAATCGTACTGGAATGCACCCGCTCAAAAGGATCATAAATCCGCTGCAGGAAATCCTCGCTCATCCCGATTCCGTTGTCTTTGCATTCAAAAATCAGAACCGTAGTGTCGCCGCTTGTCTCCTCGGATATCCCGACGCGGATCCTGCCCTTCTCTTTAGTGTACTTAACCGCATTGCTGATAATATTGACAAAGATCTGCCGAAGCCTCAGCGGGTCGCCGTACAGGCTTTCACGATCAATCGTACCGGTTTCGAATACAAATTCATGTCCGCGCGCGTCACTCATCGGCTGGACAATCACCAGAATTTCATGCAGAAGATCACCGAGCTGAAAACGTTCTTCAACCAGGCGCATTCTTCCAGAATTGATTCGTGACATATCCAGGACATCATTGATCAGTGATAAGAGATGAGCGCTGGCCACCTCGATTTTATCAAGCGCGTCCATGACCCTGCTCTTTTCATCGATATGATTTTTGGCAAGCGCAGTCATCCCGACAATCGCATTCATCGGTGTGCGGATATCATGAGACATATTGCTTAAAAAATTCTCTTTTGCCTCCGATGAAGCTTTCGCTTCCTCCAGCTCCTTTTTCAGCCTTTCGCATTCTGCCGAAAGCTTCTGAAACTGCTCGGGACCATAGTCAGACACGGGTGCTTCCTCCTTTAATCTGAATCCCTAATATGCATGTTCGCTCAGAGCAGGCTATAGAGAAGCACTGCCCTGAGCGAATAATCCTCTTCCGATAATACCGGCGTCAGAATGACGCACCGCCGCCGTGGTTTCCGGAAGAACCGCTGGAAGAACTGATGGTTCCTCCGGAGCCGGAGTCGTTGTCGCTCGGCTGCGTTCTTTCGATATGACGAACTTCGGTGGTCGTTCCGAGGAAGCGGTCCGAAGCACGCAGCGGAACCGTTCCGTTCGCCTTTTTATTTGTGCTTTCCGATCAGGATTCCGGAAAGCGCGCCGCCTCCTGCAAGTCCGGAGGTCAGCCAGCCCCAGATCGTTCCGAAGAAGCCGGGCTTGACGGCGCCGTAAGCGTCCTCTACGAACTGCATCGATGCCCCGTAGTAATTGCCCTGCGACATGTAGTCGCGAACCGTTCCGAGGACAATACTGTCAATATCACTGTCCGAAAGCTTCCACTTCTCGCTGTCGTTATGCTCATTGATGAAGAAGAAGCGATTGGCCATATCCACATAGAATACAACCGACTCGTGATCCTTTCCGTATCCTCCTCCGGACTGGATAAACGCATCATTGACGCGCTCCGCTTCTCTGCGGTAATCGTCCGATGAGGGGCTGTCGGTAAAATAGACCACAAAATCCGTCTGAACCTTATCCCTGACTTCAAGGATCCGGTTCTGTATCGCGGTTTCCTGTTCGGAAGTCAGGAAATCACCGTTGTCAAAAACATAGCTTCCGATGGCCGGACTCGCTGCCTTGCAGCCTGCCAGCAGGAAGACAGAAACAAGAGACAGAATCAGAATTGCAGCTGTTTTTTTCATGAGAAGACCCTCCCTAAAAGTAATGCAATCAGGAAGAATACCACAAAAGCAATCCCGAAGATCACAAGTGCCTTCAGCTTGCTGTACGGAACCACGCCGTCGATCTCGCCGGTTTCTCCGTTCATATACAGCGGATATTTCTTGCCCATGTATTCGAATACCAGTGTCCAGATCGGAAGGAACACATACTCCGCACGCTGATCGGTGTAATTCACCTGAGAGCCGGTCAGATTGACCGTCTCATACTCGGTAATGGTTCCGCGTGCGTCGCTGATCATCTCCTGCTCTACAAGCGAGCGGACTTTCTCGTTCAGATCGGCCGCAGTATAGTCGTAGGTATCCGCCGTAAAGCCGGCCATATAAGGCATCGTGAAATTCACGAGCTTTGTAAAGTCAAAGGGTTCAAGAACATGCATGTTCTCGTCCGGGAATTTCTCCGAAGCATCCGCAGGGACATTCTCAAAGGCTTCCTGTACGACACGGTTGACATCGTAATGATCTGTCTCGATGATCTCGTCATCTCCGTGCCGGGTTACCCGCGTATTCAGGCCTTCCCCCTGCAGGGCGACGTTTCCGGTGTAGCTGTACAGCCAGTACGGAACATAGACCCCCTGCACCTTGTCCATCGTCGCAGCGGATTTGAATTTTCCGGGCGTCAGAAGGCCGGTGCCTTTCCAGGTCTTGAACTTATTCTGCGCCTCTTTCTTGTCAAACTGGAACGGCAGTACACGGCTCGGACGATACTGTCCGGCAAAACGGCTGTCAATAAGCGCCGGACTCTTGCAGTACGGACAGAAGGTTGCAGCCGTATGTTCATCTGTTTTCAGCGGACCGCCGCATGCCGGGCAGACCATATTCTCGGCGCCGTTTCCGGCGTTGTCAAACAGTTCCTTCCCGGACAGGCCCGTCGTTTTACCGTCGGCGCTTCTCTGATCCACCGCACTGATCGCCATCGTGTTCTTGCAGTTCGGACAGATCATCTCGTCCGTACCCGGGCGATAGTGAAGCACACCGCCGCAGCTCGGACATTTGTAAATTCGGATCATATCCCCCACCTTCCTTTCCTTTTTTTATGAAGCAACTTTGCTCACTTATTTACTTATCGGGCATGACAATGTGAGGCATTTTCTTTTTGTGGCCGTCACCCTTGCCGCCCCCTTTGTTTTTTCTGTGACTGTAGCTTAAGGTATTCAGCTCCTCAGGCATATCCTGTCCGGCCTGTCTGACTGTAAAGAAGCCGACCGCTGCCGCGATGGCCAGCGTCACAAGCACGCCTGCCCAGCTCGGGAAAGAGGTCAGTGAATTCAAAAGGCTCGGAACGGTAGCAAGCATCAGACCGCCATATCCGATGAAGGTCCACTTCTTCTCTGTTCTGTCGGTCATTTCTCCGAAAAGCAGCACCGCGAGCGAGGTTTCAAGGACGCCCATCACGACAAAATAAAACGAGTTCAGGAAGAACGATGCCGATGGTTCGGACATCATGCTGTAGAGAGAGTCTATCGCAGTTTTTTTAGCTTCCTCCAGCTCATATCCGCTCTCCACCATGGACTGAACCGTAGCTGTAACAGCCGCATCAAAGCCCATCTTGTTAACGGAGGAAGACACCATAATATACTGGAAGCCGGACATGATCTGACGGTTGGAGAGCACGGAGCCCAGAAACATGCCGATGCCTATTGCAAGCGGGACGCCGATGGTCATCATCTGGCCTCTTTTAGCCATCTGACTCTCCACATATTTCAGTGCCAGGAAAACCGAAAGACAGGACAGAATTCCCGAGAAGATCGTCATCATCGCAGTAAACTGCTGCGGCTTGTTCTGAACAAAATCCTTGGTAAACGGGAGCGCGTTCAGCCCGATCTGAAGTCCGGAGAAAATCAGGAAGCAGAAAATCATGTAAGATGCAAGGCCTGCCAGAAGTCCCATTCCCCAGTTGTCCGTACGGTCAAACAGGAAATACACACCGGCAACGATCGCAGCAAGAAGAATAACCGATCCCAGGCCCATCATGACCATGCTCAGCACCGGTACCTTCATATTGCTGAACTCCGTTACAATCGGATCGATCTGAACGGCCTCTGTCGTCTCCTCAGCCGCGAAAAAAAGTGCTGTCACAGCATTCATTCAATATCTCCTTCTCATGCTCGAAAATGAGCTGGTTCTGATTTATAGTATATCGAAGTCATTCTTTTCTGTCAAGAAGCTAACGAAAGAATCATTTTCTCCATTTTATATTCAAATCTTCCTGGTTCTATTATTATTTTTATTTATTATTTCAGCCTCTGTTCGCTTGACTTTTAAAATTCGTTGTGCTAAAGTGTATGAGGCTTATATAAAAGCGGATTTTGACGACTTATATTTGGAGGTATTCACATGAACAAGGGGACGGTGAAATGGTTTAACAATCAAAAGGGGTACGGTTTTATCTGTGATGAGAACGGCAAGGATATTTTTGTTCACTATTCTGGACTGAATATGGAAGGATTTAAGACGCTGGATGAAGGTCAGGAAGTGGAGTTTGACATTATCGACGGCGCAAAAGGTCCGCAGGCTGTCAACGTCACAAAGCTGTAACTGACAACGACAAAGTACTGTTAGAATTCCGCAGGTATTATTATACGGAAAAAGGAGCACTCGCTGAGTGCTCCTTTTTCGTATGGACTTGCCTTTCAGCTGTCCCGATCAGGCTTTGCCTGCGCAGCCGAAAGCTTCCATCAGTTCAATGGTCTTCGCGATAATAGCTTCACAGCCGGGTGCGAGCAGCTTTCTCGGGTCGAAGCCCTTGCCCTGCAGATCCTTGCCTTCTTCGATGTACTTTCTTGTCGCAGCTGCGAAGGAAAGCTGAAGCTCGGTATTGACATTGATCTTGGAAACGCCGAGGGAAATCGCCTTCGAGGTCTGATCAAACGGAATGCCGGAACCGCCGTGCAGAACAAGCGGCTTTCCTCCGACTGCCTTGTCGATTTCATCCAGACGCTCAAAATTCAGGCCAGCCCAGTCAGCCGGATATACGCCGTGAATGTTGCCGATACCTGCAGCAAGGAAATCTACGCCAAGCGCAGCGATCTTAGCGCACTCTTCCGGATCAGCAAGCTCGCCGCTGGAGGTAACGCCGTCTTCCGTTCCGCCGATGCCGCCGACTTCGCACTCTACCGAAATGCCTTTGGAATGAGCAAGAGCGATGATTTCTTTGGACTTCTCGACATTCTCTTCGAAATCATAGTGAGATCCGTCGAACATAACCGAGGTGAAGCCCAGTTCGATGCACTTCTTTGCGCCTTCAAAGGTGCCATGGTCCAGATGCAGAGCTACCGGAACCGTGATTCCAAGAGAATCATGCAGATCTTTTACCAGATCGACAACCATTTTGAATCCGCCCATATATTTTGCAGCGCCTTCGGAGCACTGAATCATTACAGGGGCTTTTGCCTTTTCGGCCGCTGTCAGAATGCACTTTGTCCACTCGAGGTTATTGGTGTTGAACGCGCCGATCGCGTAGTGGCCTTCATGCGCCTTGTTGATCATTTCTGTTGCATTAACTAACATGTGCTATCTCCTTTTGATAAATTATTTGCACTGCCCTGCGGCAGAGGTGAAGCTGTGCGCTTCCCCGCACTTCACGCTTTCCTTGGCCCTTATTCTACACCAATTCTTTCACCGCCGCAACAACATTTTCGGTTGTAAAGCCGAAATACGGGAAAAGTTTTGAATACGGAGCCGATGCGCCGAATCCGTTCATGGACAGAACTTTTCCGTCGAGACCCGTATAGCGTTCCCAGCCGAATCCAATGAGCGCTTCCACAGCAACTCTGGCGCGGACTTCCTTCGGCAGAACCTTGGCCTTGTACGCTTCATCCTGCTCTTCGAAGACATCCATACTGGGCATAGACACCACGCGTACGTCGATTCCTTCCGCCTTGAGGGCCGCCTTCGCATCAACCGCCAGCGAAACTTCGGAGCCGGAGGCCATGATAATCGCATCCGGAACCTCTTTTTCTGAATCCTGCAGGATATAGCCGCCCCGGAGTGCTTCCTTCGAGGAGCCCTCAAGCTGCGGAAGATTCTGTCTCGTCAGTGCAAGCGCCGTCGGAACCGATTCAGAAGTAAGTGCGCTGTACCAGGCCGCATTCGTTTCCATCGCATCCGCCGGACGGAAGAGGTGGAAATTCGGAAGGGCACGGAACATCGCCGCCTGCTCAATCGGCTCATGGGTCGGACCGTCTTCGCCGACACCGATGGAATCATGCGTAAAGACATAAATCTGAGGCAGCTTCATCAGAGATGCCAGTCTTGCCATCGGCTTCGTGTAATCCGAGAAAACGAAGAAAGTCGAAATATAGGAAACAAGACCGCCGTGCAGCAGAATGCCGTTTCCGATCGCCGACATCGCGAACTCGCGGATACCGAAGTGGATATTCCGTCCGAGGCGGTCTTCCGCGGAGAAGAAGGGAACGCCCTTCATATCGCTCTTATTGGAAGGCGCCAGATCTGCGGATCCGCCGAACAGGTTCGGAAGGACGTCCTTGATACGGTTGATCACCGCACCGGACAGGTTTCTCGTCGCCTCCGGCTTCTCGGCAGTCTGCCAGAAATAGTCGGTGTCGAGCTTCTCGGCGATGGCGCTTCTGTCATGCCATTCGTTCCATTTCAGAAGAAGCTCCGGATACTGTTCGCCATAGGCTTTGAAAAGTGCATTCCACTCCTCTTCTGCTTTTCCGAGTCTTTCGGTGATGGCCCGATAGTTCGCATAAACCTCTTCGGGTACAAAGAAGGGCTCTTTCGACGGCCATTCCAGGAATTCCTTCATTGCCAGCACATTGTCATCACCAAGCGGTTCGCCGTGCGCAGCCGCGGTCCCCTGCTTGGCCGGGCAGCCGTAACCGATCTGCGTGTGGATCGTGATGAAGGAAGGTCTGGACAGATCTGCTTTCGCCTCTTCAATCGCCTTGCCGATCGCCTCAAGGTCATTTCCGTCCGCCACTTCCAGTGTCTGGAAGCCAAACGCCTCCATCCGCTTCTGGACATTCTCGCGGAAAGCGATATCCGTTGCGCCTTCGATCGTAATTCTGTTGGAATCGTACAGAATGATCAGTTTTCCGAGTCCGAGCGTTCCTGCCAAAGAGAATGCCTCAGAGCTGATTCCCTCCATCATGCAGCCATCGCCGCCGAGCGCGAAGGTGTAATGATCCACCACCGGGAAGCCTTCACGGTTGAATTCCGCTGCCAGGTGTGCTTCCGCCATCGCCATGCCGACCGCGGTCGCCATGCCTGCGCCAAGGGGGCCAGTCGTAGCTTCAACGCCGACGGTATGGCCGTATTCCGGATGTCCCGGGGTCAGGGAACCGAACTGGCGGAACTCTTTCAGATCGTCAACGGAAAGATCGCCATATCCGAAAAGGTGGAACAGGGAATACAGCAGCATGGAGCCATGTCCGCCCGAAAGGATAAAACGGTCACGATTCGGCCACTTCGGGTCCTTCGGGTTATGTTTCATGTGATGTGCCCACAGTTCATACGCTGCGGCAGCAGCGCCTAAGGGGAGCCCGGGATGCCCGGATTTGGCTTTCTGAATTGCGTCCGCAGAAAGCACGCGAATCGCATTTACCGACTTTTCTTCGATTGTCTTCATAGTTTCTCCTTGTATATTATTATTTAAGAGTAATTTCTTCAATCAGGCTGCCCGTGTTGAACAGAAGGCTCCGCTTCCCCGAAAAGGCAAAGGAAACCGGCGAATCCACCAGGGTACCCTCATAGCGTTTTCTTCCCGAAATATTGTAAACGGAGAGGTGAGACGCATTCAGGAAGGCTGCGGATTCGTCATTTACAGCGGCAAGCTTGTATTCTGCAGGTATACGAAAACGGGTCAGTTCTTCACCGTTTCCGTCAAGCACCCGGCAGAAATTGTCATCACTTTCTGTCTCAACCAGGATCATTCTGTTATTATTGAAAAGCACCGAACGCACCGGAAGCTCATATTCCATCGTTGTTTCAGTCACTTCCGCCTGTTTCTGGTCATAACTGTAAAATCTGGCGAGATTCGTCCCAACGGCCACAAAATGCTCGTTGTCCAGGAATTTACCGTCAATCAGGTAGGTTCCCGAATCATAGAAGGACGGGTCGTTTTCGATAATATAAGACTCCTCATCGCGGCCCTTTTCAAAATCATAGAGCACCATCCGGCTCTCTCCGATTCCGTTCTGGGTTGAATAATAAAGAGCCATCAGCTTCTGGCTGTCCGGCGATATCGCAATATGCACCGGAATACCTGTCGCGCCGAGAACCGCCTTCACCTCTACGGGAAGCCGGGAGCCGTACCGGTCAAACCAGGAAATATAGGCGGAATCATCCGATTCCGTTACAACCGCCACAACCCCGCTTTCGGAGATATCCATTCCGTAGATTACCCTGGACAGTTTCAATGTGCAGAGAATACCTGTCGTGTCACAGACATAGACCTGATATCCTCCGGTATCATACACAGAGAAAAAATCACCTTTTACCGCGATCACCGGTTTTTTGACGTCTACAGAGGTCGTCCAGATCACCGTTCCTTTTTCCATATATGTGATCGTATCCCCGCCGATGATTACGTTTCCGTGCTGAAGCTCGCGCACCTGCGTTCCGGACAGCGCCCCGAACGTGGATTCCGTGTCAAGGGAATAAGCGGCATACCCGTAACTCCGGAAATAGAATAACGCAAACAGAAAGAAAACAAGGATCAGGGTAAACAGTACAAAAGCATCCCTCGTTCGGTCCCGCCTCTTCAGCTTTTCCCTTTCAAGGAAGGCAGGATCCGAATTCACCCCGGACTGCCTGGTCTGTCTGACAAGACGCCGTCTCGCGTCTTCCCGGCTCAGTTCTTCCTGTTCGAATTCATCCTCATAAGAAGCCAAAAAACAGTCCCCCTCCCATCAGGGTTTCACAATCGCCTGGAGCTCCGACAGCTTCATTTCCTGAGACGGTGAAAAATCGTACGACTCCATATAGTGGTATATTTCCGACACCAGGAAGCGAACCTCCGGCCGATCCATGTGGTTTTTCAGGCCCATGGTGCACATGAACACCGTTCCGGAAAGGCAGCGGAATTCAATCATCTCCGCCATCGGTCTCAGCGTATGCACAGAATCAAGTGCCGTGACAATACATTTCATTCTGCGCGGCAGCACAACAGCACGTCCCATTGACAGCTGCCACCACGGTATTCCGCCCCACTCCTCCGAGAGGAAACGCCGGATCACGGGATGCGTGCAGTCAATCAGTCTTCCCATCTGTCCGGACTGGCGCGGATAGATCCTGCTGCTGATAAAATCCGTCGAGAATTCCGAGCGCACCGATCCGGGCAGCGTCTCCGGATTCGTCCGGGGCGTCAGAAATACTTTCCCGCCTTCCTTCAGCATCAGAAGGGCCGTCTGATTCAGCGTGTCCGTCTCATAGACATCCATCGGACAAAGCGGCAGAACTCTGGGATATACATAAAAATCATACGGAAGTTCTGTCCTGCCGAATTTCAGCGTCAGCGTATAATGCGCCGGTTCACCCGCATCCTCCGGAAGAAGCGGTATTTCCTTCTCTTCCGGGAGCTTTGTCAGCGTTCCCGGAGGACACAGGATTTCATCGAACTGCCCGCGCAGAATTCCCTCTTCCGAACGCAGCACATAAGAAACCGGCATTGACACGCTTTCCCTGCCGTAATTCGCCACATCCACAGAGAAGCGGAGGCTTTCGCCCGCCTCGTAGCAGAATCTCTCCGTCCGAAGTAGCGGTACCACCGGTCCGTAAAAAGAACGGAAGGCGGCAGGATCAGCAAACGCAAAAGGCTTCGGGATGAGATGCGTGTTCATCATTCCGACAAGTGCGGTATCCTTTCCCGGATAATCCTGCAGGGAAAAAAGCACCGTTCCGGAAAGAAGCGAGGATCTTAAGGCCCTTTCGGCTTCCATACGGTAACAAAGCCGTGCAGTCTCCCCGGAAGCGGACACAAAACGGTCCCAGTTGGTGACAAGCCCTCTCTTTTCCGCTTCTTCACGCATCCGTATATAGTTTTTCGGCTCAAGGAAGCCTGAAAAGAAGCTGATTTCACGGAAATCAGGCAGAATACTGTATCCGCCGCTCTGACACGCCAGAAGCGGTTTCTTCACATTCTCACGGAATTCAGTGATTTCAGCATTATAATCGCTCAGTGTTCCGGGATATTCATTATTGATGAATCCCTTTAAGCCCTGGTCGGGGCGGGTCGCCATATCGCTTCCCCTGAAGAGCAGCGTTCCGACTGACGGCGCCATGACAAAATCAACGGAATCGGCATATTTTCTTTCCATCTCCGGGGAAGGAGCGAGACCTTTTTCCGTCAGCAGTTCCTCCGACGAAATCGTATACAGACGGGTCGGATCAATGCTTCTTGCAAGGGAAAGAAGCTCCGACGCATATTCCAGACTTTCCTGTGAAAAGCGGAGCCGGTCTCCCAGACAAAGCATTACAAAGGACGGATGGCTTCCGTAATCCCGAAGAATGGTCAGTAGCTCCGAGCGGCAATACTGGCGCGCACTTTCATCTGAGAAAATATCCTCAGGACCCGCAAGCGACAGCTCCGGCATCAGAAGCATCCCCAGTTCATCCGCAGCCGAAAATGCCTCCTCCGGCGGGCAGTAAGACTGAAAACGGACAAAATTCACGCCGTATTCCCGGTAAGAAAGGAACTTCTTCCGCCAGGATTCGCGGTCCATCGGTGCGCAGGAAGTATCCGGATAAACAGAGAAATCCGTCTGTCCTCTCAGGAACAGACGCCGTCCGTTCAGACAAAAACCGATATCATCCGCCGTAAAGCGCCGAATACCGAACTGTACCGTTCTCCCCTCTCCGTTCACAGAAACGGAAAGCTCGTACAAATTGCCGTTCTCTTCATCCCAGGATGAAAGCCCCTCCCGAAGCAGAAGCCCGTCCGCGGTGAAGGAGAATACCGGTTCTTCAATCCGTATCTCGTGACGGTATTCCTTCTGGAGCGCCGGCGAAGAAAAGGTAATTTCATAATTTCCGGGCTCCTCACAGGATATCTCGACATAAACCGACAGCCTGTCCTCTTCGGGGTAGACAACGATCCTGTCCATAAAGCAGGGTTCTTCCTGTCTTAACCGGACAAATCCCAGAAGGCCGTTCCAATTGGTCTGCGTATCATCCGATGCCATGTTCGACCTTTTTACAGCGTCAGCCGGAATTCCAGGAAAGCTGTTGTCGGACACAAAAGAAAGAATATGGCTGCCCTGCAGCCGTCCTGTCACTTCAAAACTCTGTACCGCCAGAAGTGTACCCGCCCTGTACGGCATGATTTCTTCGCCGTCCACAAAAAGAGACAAATGACGCGCCCTCTCCACATCCAGAAACAACCGCTTCCCAGGCGTTTCCTTGCAGTTAAGCATCCGGTAGATCCGTACCGGCCCTTCATACGTATATTTGCGCGTAAATCGCGAGTAAATATTCTCATCCGGGTCCGCGGGGACCGCATCCGCAAATACCAGTTCATCGTCTGTAAACACTCTGTCCAATCCCGATGCGGCCGGTCCCAGCTTGTCACTGAGTCCCTTTTCCGGATTCAGTTTGTCCCGATGACCGATATTGCTCTCGTCCAATGTGCCGGGAATTTTAATATTGTGAATCACGCCATCGTCAGCCGAAACCGTCCAGACCCCGGCGAGGCTCGCAGTCTTCAAATTATGCTGATTCCCCTTCCAAATAAAATGTTACAGGATAAAGTATAGCACAAACTGCGCAAAAGGAAAACTGTTTTTTCCGGTTGACAATAAGAAAAAAACGTGTATAATAAAAACCTGTAATCCTCGATAGCTCAATGGTAGAGCATCCGGCTGTTAACCGGAGGGTTGTAGGTTCGAGCCCTACTCGGGGAGGCTCCTTGAGACTTGATGAGACGAGTGTCTCTTCTTTCAAGGAATGAAGGCTTAGCATTAAGCCGAGCCTTTTTTTGTGTCCGTAGCTCAGCTGGATAGAGCAACGGCCTTCTAAGCCGTGGGTCGGGGGTTCGAATCCCTTCGGGCACAATTTTTTTATGTCAGAAGAACGTCTGAAAACCGCAGAAAACCTAAAGAAAGTGAGGTTCGGCAAGCAGTGTCAGAAAGACGTTCGATCGAGTTTAACACACAGTTTAACAGGGGCTGCAGTACTATTTTCGTTAGTACTGCAGCCCCTGTTCTTT
>CAMVNR010000041.1 GCA_947168905.1 uncultured Lachnospiraceae bacterium | reverse complement strand
GTCGCGGAGGTCGGGGTTACAGGATTGCCGTTCTCGTCCGTCTCTGTCTCGGAAGCGGAGGAGGAAGCAGCTGACGAAGCAGCCTGTGATGAAGAAGCTGCGGCTGTCGTCGTGGTTTCCGGCTCAGGAATCGCCGTATACGGGAAGTTGAAAACATTGTCAGCAGCATTTGCCTTCAGCGTAACAACACCGTTGTACGCGCCGGGACGGTAGCCTTCAACATACGGGAATGCAAGCACGAGCTGTTCGCCGGCGTTGCCGTAATGCGTCTCGCTCGGAGCAATCTGGTTGCCGTTTTCATCCACATAATTGATGGTATAGGAAACGGCGCCATTCGCGATGTAGTAGCCGACCACGAGATCCAGATCCTTGGTGACCGCAAAGTTTGCGGCACTGATTGTGTTATTATCCTTTCCGCTTTCACGGATGCCCCGTACGAGGTACTTGCCGTTGGTGACCTTTACCATGCCGGGAGTGAAAGAAATACGGTAAGGCTTATTGGAATCCGAGGGATTCACCGCAGGAATTCCGCTGATTGTAATGGTATCCGCCTTATAATCAATCTTGACGGAAGAAAGCGCTGCGACATTTGCAAGGGCCGCTGCAGACGCCTTTTCATCGAAAGTGCCCTGAGCGCCTGAATACAGGCGGACCGTATAGCTTGCCGAGTACTTATCCAGTGCATGCGCTGTCGAAGTGAAAAGAGACAGGGCGGAAAGCACCAGGAGAAGCGCTGCGCCGAGCGCGAGTCCCTTATGAGAGAGACTGCGGAAGCTCTTCATGAATTTCTTCACTTGACGGCCTCCTTTCTCTCAGACTTTCTGAGTACGACTCCGATGACTGCGAGTGCGATCAGAACCAGTCCGCTGACTGCCGAGATGATCACAAGCGGCATCGGATGAACCTCCTCACCCGTGATGATGATGGTCGTATCTCTGGGCGGGTTGGTGGGGTTGTCCTGCAGCTCTACCGCGAATTTCATACGGAGTTCCGCAAGGGTGTTCTGGTAATCATTGCCCTGCGTCTCGCCATCGAGCGCCACCTTTAAGGTGATCAGGCCCTGCTGGCCGCTTGCAATGGTATCCAGATAGAAGTATTCCTTCAGGTTGTCGGTCGCGCCGTGCAGACCTTCCAGATCTTTTTTCACATAGCCTTCACCGCCGACGGAATCGGAGCTGAAGAGCGTCTCGGTCTGGCCGTTCACATTCTTATAGGTCAGAATGTAGGTGTAGGCACCGCCTTCCGCCGTCTTGCTGGCGTCCTCAAGGGACTGCATGACTTCGTTCTGCATGTACCAGTCCACCGTCGTCGCGTTGCTGTTGTTCAGCTTCAGGGTAATCGTAACATCATCGCCGGGCTGCATGCCGTAGATCGCATCGTTGAATTCCTTCAGGCTGAAGTTGGACTCCATCTTGTCCTGGGCGGTAAAGGTAACGCCCCAATTTGCATCGGTTGTGGTCGACTCCGCAAATACGGTCGCGGAGAGTGCCATCACCATCATAAGAAGGACCGAAAGCAGTGATAAGGTTTTCTTCATCTTGGTGTCCTCCTTACTGCAGACTCAGCGTCGTGCCGGAAACGGTAACATTTCTGCCCCATGCCGACTTGACGGCCTGAGCCGCGTTATGTTCCTGAACGGCGTCAACCTCGGCTTCGATAACGAACTGATATCCGTCATAGAGATAGGTTGTCTTGATCGTGGTGTAGGTATAGCCGTCCGCCTTCTTTTCCTTCGTTTCTTCCTGAGATACGATCGTCGCAAGCGAATCGCTTAAAGTCAGCGTATCGGAAAGCGCGGGCGTCGTGGATCCGACCGTAAGAAGCTGATTGTAATACAGCACCGTACGTTCTGCGGTCGTCGAGGACGCATCAAGAATCCAGGCAGTTCCCGGTGTCAGGTGAAGATCAATGTACTTCGGATCCAGGTCATTTGCCTTATTGCCCTTGGAATCCAGCCAGTACTTCGTAATCGTCACGCGGACGAATTCATTGATCGCGCCGGAATTGGTAACGGTCAGGACTTCCGGATAAGCCTTGCCAAGCTTCAGCTTCTCATCGCCTTCGTCAGCCTTTCCGTTTTTGTTTGTATCCAGCATATCCGCACAGAGGGCAAGAGAACCCTCATCCCAGGTGCTGCTCTCTCCGACGTAATCACGCCATGCAACGCGCTTGCCGTTCTCATTCAGCGTAACGCCGGTATCATACAGTTCCACATGAGCACGGTAGTCATCAGATTCGATGTTCAGAGCTGCTCTTGCTCCGCGGATCGAGGAGAAAACCAGCAGGCCTGCCGCCAGCACCACCGCTGCTATCGAGAAAATGGGGGAAGAAACAATCTTTTTCAGTTTAGTCATGATCAGTTCCCTCCTTGTTCAGTAACGATCGTCAGATCCTGAGTCCAGTCCGCAACCGGTTCGCCCGCTGCATTATACTTCGCGGGAACGCTCTCGTAGATAACGATTACGTTGAACTTGTGTCCGTCTTCTGCTCCCTCCGGAGGAGTAATCGTTACGTCCAGCACCGAAGTGATTCCGCCAGGTTCGACAGCCGTTCCGTAATAATAGTATCCGTCAGCTTCATTCAGCGTCCAGCCGGTGCCTGCATAGCTTAATCTTTCCGTATCACCCGCAAATGCTTTCGCGCGGATAAAGACAGTTACGTTATCATCCGTGTTTGAAACCTGAAGGTGCTTTACCCAACTGTCGAAGTCCTCTCTGATCCGGGTGTTTTCCCCAAGATGAAGAACCTGTCCTCCTCTTGCCGAAGCATAGGTTGTGAAATAGCCCCACGCAGGAATCATCAGTGCCGCAAGAAGCATCACGAGGGCTGCCATCAGCATGATCTTATTTGACTTTTTCATCTGTCATGCCCTCCTTTACTGCGCTGCCGCAGGCTGCGGCTGGCTGTATACGCGGTTCAGTGTCCACTGTCCCGCAGTTCCTTCGGTTCCTTCCACATAAGTGAATTCGTTCTTAATGGAACCGCCGCCCTTATCATGACGGTCGTAGTCATTCTCGAATACAACGCCGTTATATACATTCTCTTCCGCCGGGATGCGGATCTCGGTGAGACTCGCATCTGTCACGGTACCGTCGGCATTGGTCGTCTGTCCCTGATGTGCTACCGCCACATAATTCTGGCCGCTGTACATCTCGGTAACGACCACATTTGTTCCGACCGGAATATTGTCATATTCGAGGTACTGCCGTCCCGCTGCCGTAAATACCAGCGAATCCACGAAGGAAACCGGAATTCCAGCTTCGGTTCCGTTCGGCTCCGTATAATTAATTCTGAATACGAAGGTTGTCGTCTGGCGGCTTTCATATGTATTCAGCTGTTTAGTGATACGGAAGCTTGTCCTGCGGATGATCCTTGACGGCTTCAGCTCGGCGCTGTACTCGTAAACCCAGTTGCCCGGATCGCTTGTCAGCGCAATGACGGGGTTCCCGTCCTGATCAACTTTGTCGAATACCAGGTTTCCAAGCCCTCCCTCGGCCGGATACTCTATCACTGTATCTCTGGTGGGAAGCGAAACGATCATCGGCTTGAATGCGTAGTGATACTTCCAGGAATTCGCAACCGTCACGATCTGACCGGATTTCTGAAGAGCCTCGCTGTCCTCCTCGGTCGGTCCGAACTGGTCCGCTTTGTCGGTATATTTGGTTCCGCGTGCGAGGACGAGATAAAGGCCGGGATTCAGGTTCTCCCCTTCCGCGCCGTCCTTGCCAAGATATTTGTCGATTGTTACGCTTGACGCGTTAGTAGGAAACACTGCCTGGGCATCCGGAGCAATCGCTTCAGTATCCCTGACAAGCTTCGCCGCGGACTGGGCGAAATCATCCACCGTCGGTGCTGCTTTGTCGGTATCCACAAGATCCTTCAGAGCACTCTCGAGTCCCGTAAAGGCTGCTGTCGTCTTAAAGGTATAGGCATCGTAGCCTGTAAGAAGCTGTGCCGAAGCGATCTGGTACACATCAATCGTGATATCCAGTCCATCATTAACCTTGTCGTTGTCAACGTAAGACTCCGGCAGGGTCAGCGTGATAGCGCAAGGATTGTCCAGATTGATCACTTCCGCACGGGCACTCTGCGGAAACGCGACTGCTGCTGCCAGTCCCATGGCCAGGAGCACAGCCAGCATTCCCGTAAGCCTCGTGCCTCTTTTGCCATTTTTTCTCTGCATTACCATTCCTCCCTCTTTGTTAGAGTTTTCATACACTTAGGACAGATACGCTGTCCTCTCTTATTATCTGCACCGCCTATGAACCCGGTGCGGACTATAATCGCATCCGAAAATAGTTCTTCCCTTGTGTGCCTTTATTATATCTTGCCCATAGACAAAAGAACCGTCACAACTAAAGACGAATCCGTGCGTCGGGAAAACGAAGCCCCGAACCTGTCTGCAGGTCTCTTCTGCGATCTGCCGAAAAGGCATAAACCTCCCGACAATTTTTCATGATTATCATAGCTGAAAAGGCGCGAATTGTCAAGGACAGATTGTGATTATCACTACTTTTTTGCCTGGCATTTCCGCTTCGTGAGGAGCAGAATTGCCAGGCATTTTCCTCCTGTGTCGTCAGACTGTTTTTTCCGCTTTCCGACGCATCTTTACGATCGCAAGAAGCACCATGGAAAGTGCCGTCATGCAGCCTCCGAGCACGTACAGAAGCGAGGTGCCGCTGCCGCCGGTGTGGGGGAGAACCACACCGGGGGTGTTGGCGACCGAGAAGGTAAACGCGAGGGGATCGTCTCCACTCAGGTCTTCATAGACCGCTCCGTTTTCCCTGTCCTCGGCCATGGTAATGCCGGTCTCGTCCACGGTAATCTTCAGCATGGAGGAGAGAAGATTGTAGCCCGCGGGCGCTTCGGTTTCTTGGAGGTAATACACCCCGTTCGGGAGACAGAAACCGTCCAGCAGATTGCCGTGCTCCTTATCGTCGGATACCAGGCGCTCCAAGCCTTCCAGAGCGGTTTCTTTATCAGCTGCAAGGAGTCTGAAGACCGCGCCGGGGAGGGTATTTCCGTCAGCATCCGTTTTGCTGATCGTAAGAAGGGGCATTCTGTTCACAATTGTATCCACTCTGACAAGCTGAACCGGATTTCCGTTTTCATCCTGTGTCTTTATCGTACCCTGCAGATAGCTGACAATATAGGTGTCGTCCGCATTTTCCATAAGCTTCGTGTCTTCGCCGGAAACGACGATTGCCTGTCCTTCCGAAACGGGGATGACTTCTCCGTCCAGAATCTGCACTTCCCGGACCGTGAGTCCTTCGGGATTCACAACACGGTATTCCACGGAGCTCTCGGGAGATGCGATCGTCCGGAGGCTTCCTTCCACATAGTGAAGCTTTCCGTTTTCATCGGTGGTGAAGAGTGCCGTCTGAATGTCGCCGTGTTTTACTACAAGGCTTCCGGACTCCCAGACTTTCTCAGCACGGATCACGGATGCCGGACGGTTGGTGAAGACCACCTCAGCATCTTTGCCCCAGGCAATGCTTCCCATGGAAGCGCCTGTTTTCTGCGTATTTGTCTCGTAATCGTAGATCAGCGCGTCCGTGATCACTCCCGGATCCGCTTCCTGTACGTTTACAGAAACCTGCTCCCAACCGCTCTGTGAGAGAAGAACGCCGCTCTTCTCTTCCGGAGTGCCGGCCTTTCTTACGCGGATCTCGTCCACATAGAAGTCCGTTCCGGCGAGGAGTTCCGTGATCACCACGGTGTAGCCCGCGGGAATCTTCTCAATGGTTCCGTAGTTGCCCGCTGTCGCGGCATAGGGCGTCCGACCGTTTGAAACCAGCGCTCCGTTCTCGTATCTGTAATACACGCCCTGATCGTCGCAGATATAATAGCTGCCCTGATAGTAGGGGCTTAAGACGCCTTCCGCATTTTCCAGAAGCACCCGGAATTCAAAGGTGTCTCCGTTGTCGATGCTGCCCTCTGAAAGTCTCTTCGTGATCCGGAGTTCGTTGGAGTTTCTGGTATCGCAGTGATTCACAAAGGTGACTGCGGCACGCTCGCGTACGGTCGCGTCCGGAGCGCGGTATACGCCCTCTTCGGCTTCCGTCAGCTGTCCGTCGATTCTGACGTCATTGATATACACCTGGTCATAATAACTGCTCTTTATGCCGAGTTCCTGCACATAGTATTTTTCATCCTCCAGAAGGTCGGAGAACACCGCCGCCTCCTCGGGTTTCAGATAGAATACATTCGAATATGTTTTCCCGTCGATCAGCACATTGTCATAGAAGGGAACCGGAACAGGATTATTGTCTGCATCCTTCCTGTTCTCATAAACCGCGTTTCTGACCGGTTCAAAATCTCCGCCCTCGCCTACGGCGAAGAACTGATAGGCGAACGATACATTCGCGTACTTTGTCTTGGAAGTATTGTCGAGTTTCTTTCTGACAGTCACTTTTCCTTTTTCGATAACCGGCATGTTGAAGCGCATTTCCAGATTGGAAGCGCCTTCTCCGTGCTCAAGGTAGAACATTTTGAAGGAATGGCTGCCGTAATCCACAAAGGTTTCGCCGTCAAAATATCTTGAAGCCTTCGCTTCGTCCCACGCGCTCCCGTCCGGGAAAACGCCGGCTTCGCGGAAGCAGTCGCGGATCGTGAGGCCGTTGCGGCGCTCCGAGAGGACACCTTTCACCTCGCCCGTCGCAAAGTTGATCGAGCCGGAGAATGCGTCGTGAATGCCGCCGATATCCAGGACCAGTACGCCGTCGATATAGATCCAGAGGTCGTCGTCGCCGTTGAATTCGTAGATCAGCGGGGAACCGTCCATGAGTCCGTCTCTGGGCATCAGGAAATTGAAATCCATCGTCATGCCGAAATCATAATTATTGGTTCCGCTCGTCCCGTAAAGGGCGCTTCCGTAATTCGGATTTTCGTAGTCCAGAATCAGTCCGTTTCCGTTGTACAGGTTCTGAGCCTTTGCTGCATTCGCCGCCGTGTTGAGCCGGTTGTAGGGCATGAAGTTTCCGCGCTTGTAGTAGAAATTGTTGCTCGTGGGAGCGGGGGTTCCGGTTTCCGCATAAACCGTGAACTCGCCTTTCTTCGCATCATAGAACGCGTAGTTGTTGAAACAGCTGAATTCGTAATATCCGGTAGAGTTGTAAATGCTCTCCAGGAAGAGGTGGTTCGCCGTTCCTTTCAGGTAGCTGCTTCCGAAAAGGCCCGCCAGGGACTTTTTGCTGAGCGTCGATACGGGATAACCGTTCTTGTCAAGTGTTTTCGAAACATAATTCTTCACACTGTCAGGTCCGACGACATAGCTCGGAGCACCGGTATAATTGTTGATCACGCTGCGGTTAGCGTAGTCGTACATTTTGATTGTGATGCCTCTTACGGCGCTGTCCACGGTGGGAACCTCGTGAAGCACAGGCGCCTCCCTGAGAAGCAGGTGCTTCGCCGCAAAGGAGAAAGCCATGGACTCTTCGCCCGTCACAGCCCGAAGGGAAAGTGCGCTTTCGCCTGAGATGCTGTAGCCGTACCAGGCCATCGCGGAACCGTTCCAGAATTCAATCGTTGAAGTATATTCGCCGTGCTCTCTGCCATGAAGCGCCACGCCGCTCGTCTTGTCGGATTCGAAAGCCGCAACCAGGGTTCCGTCGGCCATCGGGCGAAGGCAGAGGCCGGTTTCTTCGTTCATGAAAATGTAATAGCCGGTGGGCGTGCCTTCATTCTCGCAGATCCGGAGCATGAAGAAGGGGGAAACCGCGCTGTGAAGGGATACCGCGTTGCCCTGATCATAAGCCCTTACCGCCTGTCCGTTTCCGTCAATCACCCAGTCCTCGTATGCTCCGGACTGCGGATTGAAAACGGTTTTGTAAATCAGGTAGCTCGCACCGTCGCTTAAATCCTGAACGCTCACCTTATCCGCCGTATAGACCGGGTACTGATCCGGGAAGATCTCCTCGATCTCGCAGAGGGTCAGCCAGGTATAATCATTCGACGCCGCGCCGGAGGTAAAGACCGGAGATGCGGAGGTGTTATGGCCGGAGGCGCTGACACTTGAGCGGACACAGCTTGTTCCGTTCATGATCCGGACCTTTCCTTCATAAGCGCCGCTTCCAAGAACCACGAGAAGCGCCTGGGGCGTTCCGGAAACCGTCAGGCTTCCGTTCTTAACGGAGAGGTACTGTCCGTCTGCATTCGAAATATAGTAACCGTTCGTTCCGCCCGCTTCAGTGAAGGTCCAGGCGTCTACCTTTGAAGAAGCCGAGGTTGTTACGATGTTTCTGCCGCTGACATGGGATTCGACCCGGACCTCGGTTCCTTTAAGACTCTTTCCTTCCGCTGCTTCTGCCGAAGTCAGCGCTCTTCCGTAATAGCTTGTATTGTTTTCCGCGGAAATCGCCACAGTTGCCGTATTGACCTGGACGATTGCGAAGCTTCTGCCGTCAAGATCCGTCGCGGTCTGGTAGCTTGTGACCGCGTAGATGGAGAAACCGCTGGCCTCAAAGCTGACGGTATCGCCTTCCGAAACGGCTTCAATGACTTCCACTTCCTCTTCGCCGAAATGAACGACCTGGGTCAGATCTTCCTTCGCGGACTCTTCAAGATCCATCAGACGGATCTGTACGTCCACCGGAACTGCGGGCTGGATTTTCTCATCTTCAAAGACGATCGAGATATCCAGCAGTTTGATATAGCTGAGCGCTTCCTCGGTATGTCCGATCGCCTCTGCGGCGCGCGCCGTGTATTCTGCGTATTCTTCGTTGTTTTCGGAAAGCTCTTCGACTTCAAGCCTGGCGCCGTCCGGAATACCCGCCGCGCGGCTGTATATCAGAACGACTTCGTAGGTATGATCGTCGCCGGCGGTGAATTCTGCCGTCATGGCGCTCAGGATTTCTTCCTCGGTCTCAAGGGACGGATTCTCTTCGGTTTCCTCTGCCCCGTTGTTTTCTTCGTTCTCTGTCCCGTTGTTTTCTCTGATCATTTCGTCCGCTTCTGCGGCTGTGCTGTCATCGCCGGCCGTATCCTGAAGGGACGCTTCTGTCTCTTCGCTTTCCTGTCCGTCGTTTTCAACCGGAGCGCTTTCGCTTTCTTCCGAAGCAGCGGGCAGTTCTTCGACGGTATTCTCTTCGGACTCAGAAGTCTTTGTTGTCTCTTCCGAAGCATCGTCGGAAGCCTCTGTTTCATTCTCCGAAGCGGTTTCGGAAGCCGCGTCCGTATCCGGAGCTGATTCTGCTAAAGCAACCGCTTCCGTTTCGGAAGCTTCGATTTCTTCTGCTTCCGTAACAGCCGTCTCTTCGCCGGAACCTGTTCCTTCCGTTTCCGTTTTAACCGCTGCTTCTGCAGAAGTCTCATTAGCGTCTTCAAGTGCAAAAACCGGCTTCGTCATTGCCGCGGTCGTCGTCACCACGATGATGACCGATAGAATGACGGCCGTCACGCGGAGCATCCATAACCTGCGAAGGATCGCTGCCGGTTCATTTTTCTTTTTATTTTTCTGCTTCATAATAATCTCCCCTTTATCATGTGCAAATCGTTTAGCCTTTTTGAGGTTTCGGTCTCCCTCCGATTCCTCTGTTCTGTTTGTCTATGCACATTATAGGGGAAAGAGCATCAAACAACGCGTCAAAAGAGTCAAAAAACGCAGGTTATTTTGCGTTTTTTGACTCTTTTCTTTGACTTTCGTATGTTCTTATAAGTTTTCTGTAAAACTCCCGGACACTTAAGAGCGCCTGAACGGCTTCTCTCAGGTCAGGAGATTCTGGTTTTTCTTCGAAACTGTTCCTCTTATCACCCCTCAGGATTCGGGGGTGTTCATAAACAGAATCTCCGGTGACGGCCAGTCGCCGTAATGTGTCAGGACATACCAGTCGTCCCCAGAATTACTGTCTAATTGTCCGACGGTCTTCAGGCTGTACTTACCCTGATAATTCCGGATCAGCACCGGATCATAGGGAAGCGCCGGATTTCTTTCGCCGTTTTCCGGAAGACCGTTATTCGCAAAGTTCCGGTAGTCCGTAAGATTTTTGTCGAAGGCGCTGATTCCTTGGATCTGCTGCCCCTCTGAGACAGGAACTGCCGCGAGATAGGAAATCGTCTTAGCTTCCGTATCCACGCGTTCATTCACAATTTCAAAATACGCGCATCCTGAAAATGTCGGAGCTTCGGTTCCGCCTGCTTCTGCGCTTCCCGCAAAAGCGCCTTCCGAGCCGTTCTGTGCATCCGTCCGGACAAGACCGGTGGAATAGCAGTTTTTTATGCTGCTCTTCCCGGTAACTGTCCCGGCAAACCCGCCGGATACAACACCGGACACGGAACAGGTGGAATAGGAGTTCGTGACGGCGGAGCCGCTGCAATCACCGATCAGGCCGCCGGCATTTCCGGAAGAGGCTGTGATGTTATAAACAGCTCCTTCCGCATGATCATACAGTCCGTCCTTTGTGTGTCCGCCCGAATAGCTGTCCGAAACAGCGGCGTTCTCACAGGAGCCGATCAGACCGCCGGCATTTTGGCTTTCGGATTTGACAATGAGTGCCGCAGCAGAAGCCGTGACAGAGCCTCCGGACATCTTTCCGATAAGCCCGCCGGCGTCTTCCTTTGCCGTCACCCGGACCTTCTCCGAAGTGCTGCTCTCTCCCGCCGTTCCGGGCTTCCGGTCGACGGAGACCACGTTCGTAACCGTCACTTCTGATGCGCTTCCGATCAGAGATCCCGCGTTTCCGTTTGCGCTCGCGACATCGAAATCCGCAAGCATCAGATCTTTTACGCTTCCGCCCGCAAGGCTTCCGAAAAGCCCCGCGTCCGAGACGCCGGGATCCGCCGCTGTAAGGCTCTCCCGATTATCGATAACGATTCCGGAAACCGTATGCTTCTGCCCGTCATAGGCAATGGAAGCGCCCGGACAGACAGAGATGAAGGTGCCAGGAAGAGCGTCGGCGGCGGGTTCACCATTTCTGTAGATCGAAACGTTGTCCGGTGCTTCTTCATCGATCGCCTTCCGGAATTCCGCCCAGTCAAGGTCCGTCGTCTGCCGGACAGAAACAGGATCCGGCGTACCGGATACCGGTTCGTTTCCGCCCGCAGCCTCGGCGGATGGAAGCTTTTCATACTTCACACCGGAAATCGTCGGATCCAGGTTCTCCAGATGACGGATATTTCCGACCCGGATGCCTTTTCCGTCCGGATCCGCATAGAGGCTGTTCGTCGTCTTTTCGGCGCTGTAAGCGACATTGGTAAGCACCGAATTACTGTAGGCCACTGCCTGAATGAGAAGATCCTCGCCCGGAATCAGTCCCTGACTTCCGAAAAGCTCCGCAAAATGCATGCCCGGCTTCGTGATATCATCGAGGGTTACGGTATAGGTACCGCCGGCTGAATCATAGGAGAGGTTCCCGGGGCCGGTTACTTCACCGGCAGCCGCCAGCGACAGCACGATCGACGTCTGCTTTCCGCTGGTCTTTCCGGTAATAATCAGCCGAAGGGAAGCCGCAATATTTAGGGAATTTGTATCCGTCACCCGGACCGTCAGCGTCTCTGCGTTACGTACTTCAAGAAGCGGCGCCTCCAGACGCTCGCCTTTTTCAAGCTTCAGCGCTTCCTCACCGCCATACCAGCCAAGAACCGCCTTGTCCCCTCCGAAAGTCCGGCGTTTCATCTTGTTGTTGGTATCTTCTGTATCGCGCGCATCGAGATAAGCACTGTATTCAGAATCCACGAGGTCATGACCGTAGCGCGTTCCCGCAGGACTGCAGTAAAAGACATCGAGAACCAGCGCCGGCTCCGGCTGATAGCGCACCAGATAGCTTCCGCCGAGCCGCACGGTTTCGTCTACAGAAGCGAAAGGAAGCATCAGGTCGAGCACAGTATTCTTTCCGAACGCCGCTCCTTTCGTTACGATAAAATAGCGCACGTTCGCACTGCTTTGAGTCTCTTTTTCACCGAAGGGCGATGGCTTCTCTGCCTCTTCCTTCAAGCCCAGATATCCCTGCTCCTTCGCCATCGTCAGATGGTTCTGCGCGGCGACAAAGATCTCCTTCGCGAAACCGTCCCTTTCAAGCTGCGCCATTCTGCGCATGTACTGAATGACTCCGATGAAAACCACGGAGGTGAGGACAATAAGAATCGCGACGGTAATCAGCATTTCCGCCGTAGAAAAGCCCTTATTCTGTTGTGCTTTCCGTCTTTGAAGCATTCTGTCTTAGTCCCTCATTTCTCTCTGTCTGTCAGCCGGATTACGAGATTCATCGTTTCCACCGGCTTCGGATTCTCGTCGTTTCTCTCGGAATTTCTGAATACCTGCAGGTCTGTGACCTTAATCACGCCTTCGCTTTCGTCATAGGATAAGCTGCCGTAGGTTACATAGAGATCCCTGGTCTGTGCTGCAGAGCTCACAAGCGGCCGGGCTTCCCCCTGCACGCCTGGCGTCTCTTCGCCGTCATAAGAAAGATACTCCTGAATCATGATCACGGCGTCGTTTTCTCCAAGATAGATTTTCGAGCGGCTGCCGGTCCCGGCGCTGGTATAGCTTACTGCCTTGATGGGCTCTTCTGAGGTTTTCCCCTTCGAAAGTTCAATATCCCGGGCGGTCCCGAGCTCGTCTCTTAAGGCCGACGCCGCTGTCGAGATCAGCACCTGGGCGTTTGATGCAAGCGTCACCTTCTCATATGCATTCTTCGCCGCGGGAATTCCCGCCGCCACGACCGCCGATACCATCAGCATGATCAGTACGGCAATCAGCGTCTCGGAGAGCGAAAAGCCACGGTTTCGGCGTCTTTTTCTCATATCTGCTCTTCTCATGGCAAGTCGCCTCCGGTTCCCGCGTTCGTTCCAGGGTCTTTCACCCGGTAAGAAATCACCGGTATTTTCTTCTGGGTATCATTTTCGAAATAGTCCACCGTAAAAGTCTGGGAAAGAGGGTTTGTTTGGTCATTGTCAGTAATCGTCACCGAGAGGGTTCCCTCCGCTTCCCGGGTCTGTGCTGCGATTTCATTGTTTTTTTTTATAATACTCAGACATCCGGGTGCGGCTTCCCGTGACGAGCTTTCCCCCGGCGGTAATCATGTAGGCGAGCATCATCAGGCCGGCGCTCGAGATCAGGAGCGCGATCAACGTCTCCGCGATCGATTCCCCGCGGCTCATCTTAAGCTTCTTTTTCAGTCTTTCGGATAATTTCATTTTAATCCGCCCCCAGTGTCCGGATCTCGGAAAGCTTCCAGGAAACCGTCGTCGTTGTGACTTCCGTCGTAGTTGTTGTAATGGTATAGCTTATACATTGCCTTTCTCCCGCACGCTGATTCTGACCGCACTTGACTGGATGGCCAGCGCGCGCGAGCGCCTGCGGAAAATGGAAAAAAACGCCCTCTCTTTCGAGGAAAAAATGGAGGAAATCCGCATCGTCAACCACGCCAAATGGCTGCTCATCTCGGAGCTTGCGATGGATGAACCGCAGGCGCACCGCTACATCGAAAAGCAGGCGATGGACCGCTGTATGTCGAGAAGAGAAATCGCGGAGGAAATCATCCGGACGTATAACTGAATATCCTGAATCCGCATAGGATGCAGGCGTTTTGAGCACGATTTTGTGTGTTTTTCAGAGGTTTTGCCGACAGCGTTTATTTTTACTTTCCGTCATTTTCCCCTAAAAAGCGGCCTTTTATGCGCTTACAGCCCTTTCCAGACTCCTTCTTCTCGATTTCCCCCGGAATTGCTTCCATTCCAAACATTGCGAGCGCAATATTGGCCTTGTCCATTCTCACACTTTCTTTACCTTGTTCAAGTTCACGAACAGAGTGAAGCCCCGGACCGGACCGCAATTTCAGCAGGAACATAAAACAATGCACCCGATCGGGTGCATTCTCGCTTTTAAAGCGGAATATTTACCGATCGGGTGCAGGATTGCCAGAAGCTTTAAATATTTACTGTGCCGTGTTGATGAAAAACACCTCGGGAGACGGCCAGTCGCCATAGTGGACGGAGACAAAATACGTACCGGCAGGCGACGCCGCTTTTGCTTCCGAAGCAGGAAGCTGCAGGACTGTCCGCAGCGGATACAAGCCGCCGTAGTACTTCACCAGCGGGGAATCATAGGCCCAGGCCGGATCCCATTCAGATAATTCGCCGGCAAAATCATTGTAAGAATCGGCGTTGAGGTCGATCGGCTTCACATAGGAGATATGACTGCTCACTTCACCGGCATTCTGGAAAGGCTGCATCGCTTCGCCTTCGCCGTCCTTATTGATCTCGCGATAGTAGCAGTTTCCAGGATTCTCAGAAGACAGGGTTCCGTTTCCGATCAATGCAAATTGTCTGCTCGTGCCTTTTACAAGCCCTGCCGCATAGCAGTTTTCAATACTGCCGCCCGCGCTGCCCGCAAACCCGCCGGCTGTCGTCCCGGACACCGAGCAAGTGGAGTAGCTGCAGCTGATCGAAGCAGATGAGCTTCCGACCAGTCCACCTGCCATCTCACCGGTTACATCGTAGGGATGACTGTTGTTTTTCACCCGCTCTTCATAGGAACCGTTCTTTGTGTGCCCGCCGGAATAACAGCTCGTGATCGTCCCGTCCGCGTTGCCGATGAGTCCGCCGGCCGTCGCACTTCCGTTTACAACCACTGCCGCCGCACTGTACTGAATAATCGTGCCGCTGTCTGTCACTCCTGCCAGGCCGCCTGCTGTTTCTCCGGTGATTGTTCCGGAAAATTCACCGGCGCTGTTCCGTGCAAGCACATTCGTCACAGTGCATTGCTTCAACGTACCGGCAAGGGCTCCGGCGCTGTCAGTACCCTTGATATTGAAGTCGATCAGCTCAAGGTTATTGATATCCCAGGAAACGCCACCCGGCGTTTTGCTGAACAGACCGGCATCTCCTGTGATATTTACAGCAACATCGGAAATGCTGTGCTTCTGTCCGTCGTAGACAAGTTCGTAATTCGGCGCGATCGGCAGATAACAGCCTTCTGCGGTAGCCGCATCATTGCTGCCGTACTGATAGATTTCCTGTAAATAGCCGCTGTCATGGTCGGTGCCTCTCGGCAGACCGGATTTGATGTTAACAATCTCCTTCTGGAATGTGGTCCAGCTGAAGTTGTCGACCTGTTCGGCTTTTTGAATATTGATGATGCCCGGATCCCCGGCACCCAGATTGGAAACTGTCCGGTCCAGATTCTCCAGGTGACGGATATTCCCGATCAGTGCAGTATCATTTGAACTGTTAATGCCGCTGAACAGACTGTTCGTGACACGTTTCGCGCTGTAGGAAATATTGGCGAGAACAGTGCTGCTGTAAGCCATTGCCTGAATTTCGATATTTTCACCCGGAATGAATTTCGCATCATCCGTATCGGCCGCAATATCCGAAAAATGCATGCCGGCAGCAGTAATATCATCCAGAATCACGGTGAAGCTTGTACCGTCCCCGGAAGGTATAGTGCGGCCCTGATCTTCGCCGGTTTGTACGAACTGCAGCTCAAACGCCTTCTGCGCCTTACTTTCTGTCCCCGTAATAATCAGCTTCAGCTTCGCATATACATTGCCGCTGTTCGGATTCGTTACCTCCACATAGAGTTTTTCCTCATTATGGACGATAATCGACGGGGGAAGCAGCGTCGTTGAGGGGAGCGAAGCCGCATCTGCTCCTCCGTACCAGCCGAGGATGTGGCGGTTCCAGTTCCGGCGCTGACGCTTATTATTCACGCCTTCTGCATCCCGCAGCGACAGGGCTTCAGCGTAATCACCCGAGCTCAAAGAGTAATTATACTGCTGCGGAGACCCTTTCCTGCTGCAGTAGAACACATCCAGTACAAGTCCTGAATCCTTCTGATACCGAATGATATAATTTCCGCCGGCGCGGACCGTTTCATCAATGGAGCCGAAGGGCAGCATATGCGCCAGTGCGGTATTCTCGGGAATCCTGCTGGCGGGATCATTCCCGGAATAATCGCTCACGATAAAATAATGGATTCCCTCGCCTTCCCCTGTTTCAGCGCCTTCTTCCGTACCAAAGTCGTCTGTTCCAGGATATCCTTCGCCGAATGCCGCCGTCAGATGGTTCTGGGCCGCAACAAAGATTTCTTTTGCAATATCGTCTCGTTCGAGCTGCCCGAGGGAACGCCTGTAATTCAAAACCGCGACAAAACCCACCCCCAAAAGGACAGCAACGATCGCCACGACAATCAGCACTTCTGCCATTGTCATGCCGTTTCTGTTTTTCAGTTTATTCATTCGAATAATCATCTCTGTCCTGCGCTCTCCTGTAACTGTTCTCATTATTTATCCGCAAACGAACGGATCAGAAGCGTCTCCCTTACGGCAAGTCCGGTGCTTCCGGACCGGCGGTTCACGGAAAGGCCCGAAAACTTCACTATACCGGAACTGTATTCTACGCTGTCATACGTCACGTACAGATCCGCAGTGGCCGTCTTGTCGGAAATCAGCTGTACGGGCTGATAATCATTGTTCTGATATCTTTGGAACATAATCACGCCGGGTTCTTCGGCAGCCTTATAGATCTTCGATTCGGATCCTCTGTCGGAATGGTAATATGTGACGGAATTATCATCTGGCGTCTCGATCCCGCGTGCCATCCCCAGCTCATTCCGCAGCGTCGTGATCGTCGTAGACAGAAGCACCTCCGCGTTTGAAGCAAGCACGACCTTCTCATAGGCATTTTTCACCGCGGGGATTCCTGCCGCCACGATACCGGACACCAGAAGCAGGATCAGAACCGCGAGCAATGTCTCCGCCAGCGTGAATCCTCTGTTGGATTGTTTGTTTTTTCTGCGTCTCCTATTCATTCCGCGTCAGTCCTTTATCTTATATGAAATTACCGGATTCCGGCTGAATTCATCATTCATATAATAAATGATGTCATACGACAGATTCAGCGTTCCGGAGTTCTCCCGGATCGAAATTGTCCCTTCTTTTCCGACGAAATCATCTGTATCGGAAGATTCCGCGTTCAGCGCCTCTTCCTCCGCCGCGTAATACCGGTCCAGTTTTTCCCTGCTCTCTGTCACCACTCCCGAGGACGCCGCCATCGCGCCGGCCAGCATTGTCAGTGCAAGCGCCGCGATCAGAAGCGCGACAAGCGTCTCGGCGAAGGTTTCCCCGGAGCGGTTTACAAGTTTTCTTTTCAACTGCTTTCTCATATTCACCCGCTCCTTTAAGGTGCCGTGCTGATGCTGTTCAGATTCCACGTCAGTGTCATAATGGAAATCTCAATCGTCCTGCTCTCCTGGTAATAAGAGTTCTCATCAATCGCTGTCGAAGAAATAACCTCGGTTTTTGTTCCGTTCGTCACAATCTGGTCCGCCGTAAATGCGGCTCGGATCGTATACCGCCTGCTATCGCTGCTCCCGCTGCCTTTCGATATGCTGAAAACAATATTTCCGGCATCGTCGATCTCCTCAGTAAGCAGCACTGTCAGGAGCTCCGCATCAACACCGGGATCGCTCGAGTTCAATGTCAGGGTCAGCGTCCTGTCAGATCCCGCAGCTCCGTAAAATACGTTTTTGGCCGCGTCTGTCGGGAAAGAATCTGCCGTAACAGCATCGATCCGCGTGCTGTCCGTCAGGTCCGCTTCCGTAATTTCACCGGCGTCCTTATCCGCAACCAGATATGTCTCTGTTGAAATATTTTCTTCGTCTGTTTCAGTATCCCCGGGTGCCCCGTTGATGTATTTAGTCCTGCAAGGCGTCGTCGTTACCGTCACGACCGACACTGTTTTTCCGTCAATCAGATCCTGCAGGAGTCCGGCCGCTGACGTCACGGCATAGTAGCGCTGATCACTCTCGGAAATCCTACTCATGCGTCCGGAAGCAGCAGTCGAGGCTGTGATGATTACCGAACAGAGAACGGCGCAGACCAGGAAGAGAAGGAGTGCGAAGCTGACTGACGCACCCGTCCGGGAATGAAGTTTATTTTTGATTGTTTGAATCATAATGATTTCTCCCTTTCCGGACAGGCACGCTTTTCTTTTGCCCGCCTGCTTAAAACCCTTATCAGTTATTCGTCAGGCGGACCGTCTTTACAGGCGTCGCAGTCTGCTGGTCGCCGCTTCCGCTGATCGTTACCACACCGCCTTCATCCACGGTAAATTCGAAGTGCTGATCGCTTACGCCGTCTTCCTTCACATAATAGGTTCCGTACTGCATTTCACCGATGAAGAATGCGCCGCCTGCACCTGAAGTGAGATCTTTCAGCTCAATATCCTCTTCGATTCCGCTGCCGTTTATGATAGTTCCCCTCGCCGTATGCGTCATGGCGCCGTCGGTATAAACAGTGAATTTCCTGCCTGCGAGCGCCTGATAATCCGTACCGCTGTCAGCCACCTTAACCAGCATGACATGCGCTGTACCGTCGATTCCGCTCCAGAACACATGATAGCCTGTATCGTCCGCCCTGATGACGCCGTACAGATAGGATCCGAAGCTGTCGGCGCCTGTTTCGCTGTCAGGCTGCGCATTGCGGAATGCCGCAAACGTACCGGCAGGATCGGAAACACCGTCCTCCTCATACCTTGCAAACTGTCCCAGCGTCCTGAAGTGCGGCGACTCCGCCGCCCAGACCCAGATTGTGCCGGGCCCGGAGGTAATATCGCCCGCAATGACGAGAGAGGCTGCGGAAGTATCTCCGGCGTCCTCACTGCCGTAGCCCGCAATGAAGATGTCCTGACGGGCTTTCTCGTAGTTCTTTCCGCCGTTCGCAGCGGCAATCAGGTCGCCGTCATGGTAGTTTCCGTTGGAAGTGACAATATTGCCGCCGATATCCAGACCGTTTCCGCCGAAATCCGGCGCTCCGGACAGTCTCAGTATACTGCCTTCCGCAAGGTAAATTCCGGCTCCGTCCAGCGCGGATTCATTCTTCCTGACCGTGCCGCCGCTCATCACAACAGTGCTTTCCGACGCGGCATAGACGGCTCCGCCGTTCGCTTCGGTTCTGGAATTCTGCAGCACGGCGTCCTTATGAATCGCCAGGCTGCCGTCCTTCGGAACGCTGATGATTCCGCCGTTGCTTTCTGCGGAATACCTGCCCTTTTCACCGTCCAGAATGATATTCTCAAGTATCAGGCTGCCTCCTGCGGTAAACATGGCGCTGCCGCTGTAGGCACGACGGATCGTCGAAGTCCTGCCGTCTCCCTGCTTCGGGAACAGTTCGTCACCCCGGCCTGCCGTCGTCAGGACTACATCCCCTCTGACCGAGGCCGGCAGTACAACCGCTTCCGCCAGCGAATACTCGGGAATCAGCATCTGGATCTGGACACCGTTGCTTACGCTGTAACCGGTCGGATTGCTTCCGTTGGAGGAATAGAACAGCCCTTCCAATGCTTTGAATGCGCCGTTTTCACCGTAAAGCTCCGTATAAACCGCCGGAGCGTAATAATACTGCGGCTCATTCGGCTTGTTCGTGACCTTATCCCATGTGTACCGCCGATACAGCAGGTTTCCGTCCCAGTCTGTAATCTTGCACACCGGCACAAGGTTCGTGAATTTCACTGCCGACGTATACGGATCGACATCCTGCCGGCTCTTGTTTTCTCCGATCGAACTGGTATAGAAATTCGTCCGGTAAACCTGATAAACAGTTCCGTCGACCGTCAGCTCTTCCTGTACAGTGCTGAATTCATTCATCGGCATGGCGGCGTAGCGCTTCATCTGGTCAGCCGTCAGGTATTCCGCGACTTCATAGACCAGGCCTTCCGACAGATTGACGCCGGTAAGCGACTCGCCGGCCTTCAGCCTGAATACAGCCGTCGTGGTGTCCATTCCGTTGCTCGTGAAATACATTTCGCCGTATTCACCGTTGCTGCTGTCGATCTCGGCAGCGTTCAGCTGTCCGGTAACCGACGCGTTTCCGCGGAGCGTGACCTTGAAGAGGAATTCTTCCTCATCCGATGCTTCCGCTGAAGCGCCGGCCTCAATTTCCTTACTGACCTGCAGGGAGAAAATCTGAATCCAGTAAATGGTATTCGGTGCCGGATTTTCGATAATGCCGCCCTTCAGGCCGTTCCGGTCATTGACGAAACTGTAGAAATAAACGGTATTGTCACCTTCCGCAAATGTACCGAAAGGCATGCGCTCCACGCCATGCTTGTCATAGTTGGAATCCGTATCCTTCGTTCCGTTTACATATACGCCGACATACGATCCCGCATACATGCCGCCGGAGTGCGTGTTAATGACGCCGTTGGAATCCTGGTTCAGCTCGACGTTGCATGCCTTGCCCGGCGCTTCGCTTGCTTCTCTGGTATTCCCGGATATATTCACCTTCCTCGAGAAGAAGATTCTGGAATTTGTGCCGCTTACGGCAATTCCGCCGCCGGCAGAAGCTGCCGAGTTGCCGGAAATGGTGCCGCCGGACATGTTAAAGGGAGATGCTGTGCTGTTCGGAAGCCATACGCCGCCGCCCGCATTCTCTGCAGTACAGCTGCTGATATTGCCGCCGGTCATGTTGAAGGTTCCGCTTTGCAGGTTTACGCCGCCGCCGTTTCCGGATGCCGTGCAGCGGAAAATGCTGCCTGCCTCCATCGTCAGCGTCTTCCCGCTCTTCATATACACCGCGCCGCCGTTTGCTGCTCTGCAGTCACGGATCGTACCGCCGGAGATGTTAAATAAGCCCTGGTTGACGTAAACACCGCCGCCGTCCGCGGTAGCGGCCCCGTTCTGCAGGACTGCGTTCGTCCCAAGCGTCACCGTGCTCCTCTGATCATCGACGTAGATGCAGCGGGTATTGGTATTGGCGCTGATGCCGTTTTCCGCACCGCCGTCAATAATAATGTTCTGGAGTACCAGCGAACCTTTTGCATTGATCAGTGAGCGGTTGCCGACGCCGGTCCCCCTCATGACCGAAGCTCTGGTTCCGCTGCCGGTATAGGGATATCCGTCCTCATTCTCCGCATTCGTCCCCGCCGTGGTAAAGGTGACGGTTCTTCCTTCGAAATACGGCACATACATATCTGCCTCAGTCTCGAAGTTGTCCAGCATTTTAATGCAGTAGTCCGTTCCGGTGTACAGAGCGCCGTCCTTTGTATACAGCTCCGGAGAAGCCGTGCAAAGCATATTGAATGCCGCCGCCGTGCTGTAACTGCTGTTTCCGCTTGCGGCGCCGAGGCGGTCGAAGATCGCCGGGTCGGTGCCCTTCACGGTACCGTCCTCCAGCGTAATCGTCTTCAGGTACAGGAGATTTCCCTCCCCGTCGGTGATTTTCGCGATGGGCGGGCCGGCCCAGATAATCCTGGTCTTTTCGCTGCCCGAATAACTCCTGTCATAAATTCCGTGAAGTGTGCTGTGATCCGCTTTGAACACATAAGCATCATCGCTGAAGCCGAAGTAATCCGCTTCGGCGGAGCTGCCGAACTGTGTACCAGTCTTAGCAGCATTGACTACATAGATTTCGCCGTCCAGACTGCAGTTCACGAAAACGCTCTGCGCATTGTTCTGACCGTTCCCCTCCCAAAGCCTCAGGTTTGACGCCGTGCCGGAAGAAGTTGTATTGTTCTTTATAGAAGAGCCGTCCGGGCCCTCTTCTCCCTCTGCGCCGACAATCAGCTGCATATTGTTCGGGAGATAGACACCGGCTGCGTTTGCGATCGTACTGACGGAAAGACGGTTGCCCGTTATCATGGAGTCATGCAGCAGATGCAGATAAGATCTTGTATTGATGCCGCCGCCGTAAAGTCCGGCTGTATTGCCGCTGATGGTACAGCCGTCGATCTTCAGCGGCTTGCTGGTATTCGTACGGGCAAAATTATGATGTATGCCGCCGCCGTTACCCGCCGCCGTGTTATTTTTGATCTCACAGCCGGTAATAGTCACGGTTCCGGCGTTGGTATACACACCGCCGCCGCCGTTACCGCTGCTTGCTGTCGCAGTGCCGTTCGCGCGGCAGCCCATGACAGTGGAGTCTGACATCGTCAATACCGCATCGGCGACACTTCTTTCCTGATATACACCGCCGCCGGAAATCGCTGCCGTACAGTTGGAGATCGTCGTACCGGTCGTCGTTCCGTCCTCGGTGATCGCCTGGATCACGACATTTTTGGCTTTTGTATAGATGCCGCCGCCGTAGCGGTCAGCGCTGTTGTTGTCTATCGTGGAACCGGAAACGGTAAGACTCATGCCGTTTCTCGCGGTATCGTTATTGATCTCGAACAGGATGCCGCCGCCGCTGCTCTTTGCGGTGTTGTTGGAAACAACCGCGTTCGTGAGCTCCAGCGTCCTTACGCCGGCATAAATGCCGCCGCCGCCCTGATCCGTAGCCGTGCTCGTGCTGTTTGCCTTGTTGGTATAAGTGAAGGTATACGAAACTACGGGATTCTTTTCAGAGAAAGTGCCG